>NZ_JBBNLV010000009.1:0-71299 GCF_040092295.1 Collinsella sp. CLA-ER-H9 | reverse complement strand
ATCTCCACCGTTCCTTCAACTGGGAAAATGCCGCCCCCGGACCCCGGGAGGGGCCGCGGGGGCGTTCGGCTAACTGCGGGAATGGGCTATTTGCTCAATGTGTTCGGCTGAGATTGGAAATCAACCCTCACGTTTTCCCAGATTACACAAATTGCAGCGCGAACGGACACATCTCCATACGCCTCTACAAAAACCTGTACCTTTTTGCACAACAAAAAAAGCCGCCCTAACCAGCGGCTTTTCTTCTATAGATAACAAAAAAGGCGACCGCCCGCGAGGACGATCGCCTTTGTTAATTCTTGTATGGTTTGTGCTAGGCGCGAGTCTTGATCTCCTCGGTCACCTTGGCAACAAACTCGTCAACGCTCATCTGAACGGTCTCGTTGGAGCGATCGCGGACGGAAATGTTGCCGGCCTCGACCTCCTTCTCGCCCAGGATGAGCATGTAGGGCACGCGGTCGATGCTGCGGGCCTCGCGGATCTTGTAGCCGATCTTCTCGTCGCGGTCGTCGCAGACCACGCGAATGCCGGCCTCCTCCAGCTTGGCGCACACCTCGTGGGCGTAGTCGCGGCTCTTCTCGGAAACCGGAAGTGCCTTGACCTGAACGGGAGCCAGCCAGGTGGGGAACTTGCCCGCAAAGTGCTCAATCAGAATACCGATAAAGCGCTCAATGGAGCCAAAGCAAACGCGATGCAGCATGATGGGGCGCTTCTTGGTGCCGTCGGCGTCCACGTACTCCAGATCAAAGTTGAGCGGCATCTGGAAGTCGAGCTGGACGGTACCGCACTGCCAGGTACGGCCGAGCGAATCCTCCAGGTGGAAGTCGATCTTGGGGCCGTAGAAGGCGCCGTCGCCCTCGTTGACCTCGTAGTCCATGCCCAGCTTCTCCAGAGCGGTGCGCAGGCCCTCCTCGGCGCGTGCCCAGTCCTCGTCCGAGCCCATGGAGTCCTCGGGGCGGGTGGAAAGCTCAACGTGGTACTTAAAGCCAAACTTCTGGTACACGGAGTCGATGAGGTTGACCACGCCCACGATCTCATCGGTCAGCTGGTCGGGGCGCACAAACAGGTGGGCATCGTCCTGGTTAAAGCAGCGCACGCGGAACAGGCCGTGCAGGGCGCCGCGCAGCTCGTGGCGGTGCACCAGGCCAATCTCGCCGGCGCGGATGGGCAGCTCACGGTAGGAGTGAGGCTTGGAGGCGTACACCAGCACGCCGCCCGGGCAGTTCATGGGCTTAATGCAGTACTCTTCGTCGTCGATGACGGTGGAGTACATATTGTCCTTGTAGTGGTCCCAGTGGCCCGAGGTCTTCCACAGCTGCTTGTTCATGATGAGCGGCGTGGAGATCTCCACGTAGCCGGCCTTGTGGTGAATCTCACGCCAGTAGTCCAGCAGCGTATTCTTAAGGATCATGCCGTTGGGCAGGAAGAACGGGAAGCCGGGAGCCTCATCGCGCATCATAAAGAGGTCCATCTCGCGGCCGATCTTGCGGTGGTCGCGCTTCTTGGCCTCCTCCAGCATGTGCATGTGCTCGTCGAGCTCTTCCTTGGTGGCAAAGGCGACGCCGTTGATGCGGGTGAGCATCTTGTTGTCCTTGTCGCCCTTCCAGTAGGCGCCCGAGACGCCGGTGAGCTTAAAGGCCTTTAGGGCCTTGGTGTAGCAGATGTGGGGGCCGACGCACATGTCGATGTAGTCGCCCTGCTGGTAGAAGGTGATGCGGGCGTCGTCGTCCAGGTCGCCGATGTGCTCGACCTTGTACTTCTCGCCGCGCTCCTCCATAAGGGCGATGGCCTCGGCGCGGGGCTTCTCGTACACGGAGAACTTGAGGTTCTCCTTGACGATTTTCTTCATCTCGGCCTCGATCGCGGGGAAGTCGTCCTCGCTGATCTTGACGCCCTCGGGCAGGTCGACGTCGTAGTAGAAGCCGTTGTCGGTCGCGGGGCCGTAGGCAAAGTCGGCCTCGGGGTACAGGCGCTTGATGGCCTGCGCCATGATGTGCGCGGCGGAGTGGCGGATGACGTGCGTGACCTCGTCCTGCGGGAGCTCGGCCACCGAACCGTCATTGTAGAGTGCCTTCATGGGTATGTTTTCTCCTCTCGGATGCCTGATGCAAGTGCGTGCGATGCGCTCGGCGTTTTAACTTGCATCATTATAGGCAGGTTGCCTTGGTATACAAGCGCCCGCCGCACCTTAATGGCACGGCGGGCGATTTTCTACGCATGCTTCATCGTGTGGGGGCGGGTTGCGCGTGTGGCTTGCGCGGGACGCGCGGTGCCCGTGGCTTGCGGCCGGCCCGGCGATGGATGCGTTACTGAATGCGAGTTCGGCAGTAGGGGCAGACCTTCCAGTGCGCATCGAGCGGGCGATGGCAGCTGGGGCATACGTTGCGAACCTGGGTATCGCACACCGGGCAGACGACAAAGTCCTTCTCGATGGGCGCGCCGCACTGCGGGCAGGTGCCGTACTGGGCAAGCTGGCGCTCGCGCAGCGCCATGTCCAGCTCCTGCTCCTCGCGGTCGGACGCGTAGGAGTGCGGGCGCAGGACCAGGTAGGCAATGAGGCCCACAAACGGGATGAGGGCGATGATGCCCCATGCCACGTAGGCGCTGGCGCCGCGGCGGCGAGCGTCGATGAACACATAGACGACCGACAGCACATACAGGGCGACGATAAAGCCAACGAAGGCATAGACGACGCCCATAAGCTGCGGCGACATGAGCTCGGAGATGTACTTGGACATTACGGGTACCTTTCGGAATATTAACAGTCCGGTCAAGTTTACCACGGGGTTTGTTTATATGGGACCACGGCTAGGGGCGGGGCTGGTGCGGACACAAACATCTCAATCTGTAACAGGCAGGAGTGGAATCCGGGTCTAGATGTTACAGAACGAGACACAGGGGTCCCTCCCCGACTTCAATCTCGACCTGTAACAGTTACTCGGCAAAATCGGGTCCAAATGTTACAGATCGAGACAAAACATCCCCTCGCTGGCTTCAATCTCGATCTGTAACAACTGAGGCCGAATTTCCTCTCTTACTGTTACAGATCGAGACCTTCAAAATCCGTCGGAAGGTTTGTCTCAATCTGTAACATCTAGAACCCAAATCCTCAGCTAACTGTTACAGATCGAGACAAAGAAAACCGTCCGCACCGAATGTCTCAATCTGTAACAGTTACTCGGCAAATACAGTCCCAGATGTTACAGATTGAGACAAACCATTCTCTCCCCAACTTAAATCTCGAACTGTAACATCTGGAACCCAAAAACAGTTCTTACTGTTACAGATCGAGAAGAACGTGCGCCTGTGGACTCAACATCTCAATCTGTAACAGGTAACGGCGCAGACCGCGAGGTTGGGCGGGAAGATCTCGCGTTCTAACGTGGCCGGCATCCGTGCTGAGCCGGCCCACGCCTGCCGTTGGCGGATGCAGTGGGGCTGTTCGCCGCATTGCCGCTGCACTGGGGGTCTGCAGACCGTAGCATAGTCCTATTGACAGCCTGTCAACTTGTCTGGGAGGCACTGTGACAGAAACGTTTGATATCGCGGTTGTGGGCGCGGGCATCACCGGGTGTGCCATTGCGCGGCAACTCGCGCGCTATGACCTGACCATTTGCGTGGTCGAGGCGGCCAACGATGTCGCCCTGGGCGCATCGAAGGCCAACGGCGGCCTGGTACACGCCGGCTACGATCCGGCGCCGGGCACCGTAAAGGCGCAGGTCAACGCCCGCGGCTGCGAGCTATATGGCACGTGGGCCCAGGAGCTTGGATTTTTGTTCCGCCGCACCGGGTCGATGGTGCTGGGGTTTAACGACGAAGACCGCGCACACCTGGAGAAGCTGCGCCAGAATGGCGTGGCCAACGGCGTGCCCGAACTGTCGATTATCGGCCCCGAGCGCATCCGCGAGCTGGAACCACGCGCGAGTGCCGAGGCGACGTGCGCGCTGTGGTGTCCCTCCACTGGCTTTGTGGATCCGTTTGAGGTCGCCATCGCTGCGCTGGAGAACGCCGTGGCCAACGGCGTGACGTTTATTCGGTCGGCTCCGGTGGAAGCAATTGAGGTTGCCGGCGGCGAGGCTACCGACGGGGCTGCGCACTTTACGCTGGTGACGCCTGTCGGCGATGTGCGCTGCCGCTATCTGATCAACGCCGCGGGCAACGGTGCAGCGGACATCTCGCATATGGCGGGCGCCGAGGAGTTCCAGATGGTCTGGCGCCAGGGCAACATCGTGGTGCTGGACAAGGAGCCGCGCGCGCTCATGCCGCTCTACCCCGTGCCCACGCCAGTGTCCAAGGGCGTAATCGTCACGGGCACGGTCCACGGCAACACCGTGATCACCGCGACGGCTGCCGTGCGCGAGCCGGGCGACACGCAGACCTACGCAAGCGATGTGAACGCGCTGCTGACGGGAGCACGCAAGCTGGTGCCCGATCTGGACACGCGTCGCGTGGTACGCGCATTTGCCGGCGGGCGTCCGGTCATCAAGGGAACAAACGACTTCTTTATTGGGCAGTCCGCCGTGGTGCCAGGCCTGTTCCAGGCGGCGGGCATTCAGTCGCCAGGCGTGGCGAGCGCGCCGGCCATTGCCGAGCGCATGGAGCACGTGATGCGCGAGGCGGGCGTTGCTTTGCGCGAACGGGCCGATTGGGATCCGATTCGACACGCGCCGGACGACTTCGACCGTGCGCCGCTTGCACGCAAGGAGGAGCTCATTGAGTCCGACCCCGCATGGGGGCAGATCGTCTGCCGCTGCGAGACGGTGCCCGAGGCCGAGATCGTGGCCGCGATTCGACGCCGCCCGGGTGCGGTTTCGGTCGAGGGCGTCAAGCGGCGCTGCCGTGCGGGCATGGGTCGGTGCCAGAGCGGCTTTTGCCAGAGCCGCGTGGTTGCGATCCTTGCCCGCGAGCTGGGCTGCGACCCCAGCGAAGTGCTGTTGGAGGATGCCGGATCTTGGCTGGTCGAGGGACCGCTAAAGGGGGTGCGCTAGGATGGCGACGTTTGATATGCGCGACGAACGCGCGGAGACCGGAACCGCAGCGCCAGTGTCGACGCAGACCTTCGACGTGGTCGTCATCGGAGGCGGCCCCGCCGGTATGGCAGCCGCGCTTGCCGCGCACAAGGCCGGCGCGCACGTGGCCATCGTGGAGCGCGAGCAGCATCTGGGCGGCATCCTGCGACAGTGCATTCACCCGGGCTTTGGACTGTCGCACTTTAAGCAGGAACTCACCGGTCCCGAGTACGCGCATCGCTTTATCGACCAGGTGCGCGCGACCAACATTGCGCTGTTCTTGGACAGCATGGTGATAGGGGTTGATTCGGGCGAGTCCGCGGAAGACGCCGCGGTCCACACCGTCACGCTCATGAGCCCCACCGGTATGCTGCAGCTCATCGGGCGCGCGGTCGTCCTTGCCATGGGTTGCCGCGAGCGCACGCGCAGCGAGATCAAGATCCCCGGCAGCCGACCCGCCGGCGTGTTTACGGCCGGCCTAGCGCAGCGATACATCAATATCGAGAACCTCAAACCCGGCTCGCGCGCCGTCATTTTGGGCTCGGGCGACATCGGGCTGATCATGGCGCGCCGCTGCACGCTCGAGGGGATTTCCGTCGAGGGTGTGTACGAGCTCATGCCGTACGCCAACGGCCTGCGTCGCAATGTTAAGAACTGCCTGGAGGACTTTGGCATTCCACTGCATCTGTCTACCACGGTCACGCGTGTGATCGGGCACGATCGTGTGGAGGCCGTCGAGGTGAGTCAGGTCGACGAGCACCTAGCACCCATTCCGGGGACCGAGCGTGTTGTTCCGTGCGACACGCTACTGCTTTCGGTGGGCCTGATTCCCGAAAACGAGCTTTCGGTTGCCGCGGGTGTGGAGCTGGACCCACGTACGCGCGGTGCCGTGGTGGACCAGAGCCTGCAGACGGGCGTGCCGGGCATATTTGCCTGCGGCAACGTGCTGCACGTGCACGACCTGGCCGACAACGTGACGACCGAGTCCGAACGTGCCGGTGCGGCTGCGGCGGCGTGGGCGTTGGGGGCTGTCGGCACCGCGGCGGGAGTGGCGGGCGCGGGCTGCCAGCTCACGGTCTCCCCCGCTGGCATCGCAGGCTACGCACTGCCGGGACGCATCACGGCCGTGTCACTCACTAAGCTCAACTTCCGCGTACGTCGGCCGGTCGATGCTGCCCGCGTGCGCATTCTGGCAGGCGACGAGGAGCTGTTTGCAGGCAAGGTCCGCCCGTTTAAACCGAGCGTAATGGAGAGCTTCCCACTACCGGCAAAGGTAATTCAGCGCGCACTCGACCTGGGCGTTAGCGAGATAGTCCTGTCCGTCGACCCCGTTGAGGAGGCGTAGAGTCATGAGCACAAACGCGATTGAAACGCTGCAGTTCAACTGCACCACCTGCCCCTCCGAGTGCCTCCTGACCGTGGAGGTCGAGCGCAGCGCAGACGGCGCCGTGGTAGAGGTACGCTCCGTAACCGGCAACAGCTGCCCGCGCGGTGATAAGTTTGCACATCAGGAGCTCACCTGTCCCATGCGCGTGCTCACCACCACCGTTGCCGTATCCGGCGGCGACGAGGCGCTGCTGCCCGTGCGCACGGCCGAAGCCATCCCGCTGGCACTCCATGCCCAGGCGATGGACCTCATCCGCGGCGTGGTCGTCGAGGCCCCCATCCGCATGGGCGACGTCGTTCTGGAAGACCCCCTCAACACGGGCATCGACCTCATCGCCAGCATGGACATCGACCCAGCCTAAGCAGCTAATTTGGGACGGGGCTCTTTTAGCTACCCCGCCATCCACCCCGCCCCTCCTCAATTGCGGTGAAATAGTTCCTGATTTCCGCCAAAACCCCGGCATCCAGGAACTATTCCACCGCAACTTGCCTTGGGATCGATATTTAGATTGTGCCTACTTTAGTGCCATTTCAAAACTATGCCGGATTACGGGGCTGATTCGGAGACCCCCATCCATACCGGCATTTTTCGATTTTTGATAAGCCGTCTACCTGCGGTTTTAATTTCGCGATTTTTCCCATGGTCAAGTAATACAGGTCCAGCCCCGTAATCCGCCATAGTTTTGAAAGCAGCTAATTTGGGACGACCCTCTTATGACTACTTTTACCTATCATTCCGCATGTTTGATGCAGCTAAAATAGCCCCGTCCCAAATTGACTACGCCGGCATTGGGGATACCATGGTGGCAACCTAGCGAAAGGACGATGTATGGCACATGTCGATGACCAGCGTGTGGCGCGCGTGCTCGATGCGCTCGAGGCTCAGCACCCCGGCGCGCAGCTGCTCGTAAACGACCCGTGGTCGATCTATTACCTGACCGGCTTTTATGCCGATATGTTCGAGCGTTTTTGCGGCGTGCTGCTCGCACGCGATGCCGAGCCGGTAATCTTGATTAACGCCCTGCATCAGCTGCCCGAGTACGACAATGCCCGCGTGGCCTACCACAACGACACCGACGTCGTGACCGACGCCATCGCGAGTGAGATCGACCCAGCCAAGCCGCTTGGCGTCGACACTGTCATGCGTTCCGGCTTTTTGATGCCGCTCATAGAGCACCACGCCGCAAGCGAGTTTTTCCTGGGTGACTTTGCCGTCACCGCCGCGCGCACCTACAAGGATGCCGCCGAGCAGGAGCTTATGCGCGTGTCCTCGGCCGCCAACGACGCCGTGATGGCCGATGCCATCAAACTCGTCCACGAGGGCGTGACGGAGCGCGAAATCGCCGACCAGATGCTCGGCCTGTACCGCAAGCACGGCTGCGAGGGCTTTAGCTTTCCGCCCATCGTGAGCTTTGGCGCCAACGCCGGCGACCCGCATCACGAACCCGACGATACCGTGCTCAAGCATGGCGACGTGGTGCTGTTCGACATTGGCGGACGCCGTCACAACTACTGCTCGGACATGACACGCACGTTCTTTTGGGGCCAGCCGGACGAGGAGACCGCGCACGTCTACGACATCGTGCGCCGCGCTAACGAGGCCGCCGAGGCGCTCATCACGCCGGGCGTTCGTATGTGCGACTTGGACCGCGCCGCACGCGACGTGATTGAGGATGCGGGCTATGGGCAGTACTTTACGCACCGTCTGGGTCACTCAATCGGTCTGCAAGACCACGAGCCGGGCGATGTCTCGCTCGCCAACGAGCAGGTCGTAGAGCCGGGCATGACGTTCTCTATCGAACCGGGTATATACCTCCCCGGTCACACCGGCGTCCGCATCGAGGACCTAGCCCTGGTGACCGAGAACGGCGTCGAGATTCTCAACGCCTACCCCCACGATCCGGTCCGCTTAGACTAGGCAATGCGGCAAAGGGGCTGTCCCTTTGCCGCATCACATGAATGCCGCCACAAAAACGGCCTATCTACTACGTTTAGCCCGCGTGGGTCGACCATACCCGTGTTTTCGCAAAACTGGCAAGCCCTTTACCTGCGGTTTTGATTTCGCAATTCTCGGTATGGTCGAGGGTTACCGGTCAAACGTAGTAAATAGGCCCATTTCGTGGCGAGCAAGTCAACTCGAGGCGCAGGGCAGCCAAAAAAGCCCCGTCCCAAATTGACTGCTTTTGAGTTGCGGTGATATACGGACCGTTTGAGGCTTCTGGCTTGTAAAACAGTCCGTATTTCACCGCAACTGATGAGGGGATGGGTTAACGGAGCAGCCCCGCTACTTCGCCGGCTAGGGTGATGGTACCGGCTGCTACGAAAGGCTCGCCCGCGGCATCGAAAGCCGCGAGGGCCTCGGATACACTGGGGTACACGCCCGCGAGCTTGTCGGCGTCCACCAGGGAGGCGAGCTCCTCTGCCGGCAGGGCGCGATCGGAATCGGTCTGGGTCACGACCACGCGGGGGAATGCCGGAACCAGAACGTCAACGATACCCGCCACGTCCTTATCGGCCAGCGCGGCACACAGCAGCGTGGGGCGGTTCTCCACGCACGGATCGATCTCGTCCAGCGCGCTCACAAAGTTCTCGCAGCTCTGGGGATTATGACAGGCGTCAATCAACTTAAGCGGATCGGTTCCCAGCACATCAAAGCGACCCGGTGTGGGGCAGCCCATAAGCGAAGCATCCAGTGCCTCGTGGTCGAGCTCACGACCCAGATACCCCTCGCAAAGCATAATCGCGCACGCGGCATTCTGCGGCTGATAGGCCGGCTTGACCATGCTCGACGTATAAATCGCACGCGGCGTGGTGCAGCTAAACTCAACCGTGTCGCCCACATGCGCCGGCACTTTAGTCGTGGCGTGACTCACCACGAGCGGCACCACACCGCATTCACGGCAACGGGCATCCATCACGCGCTGAACGCTCGCCTCATGCGTACCCTCGCCCAAAACAACCAGGCGCCCAGGCTTAATAACCGCAGCCTTCTCCCCCGCGATGGCCTCGAGCGTATCGCCCAGGACCTTCGTATGGTCGAGTCCAATGCCCGTAATGGCGACGGCCACGGGATCGGTCGCACTCGTAGCATCCCAGCGTCCGCCCATGCCAACCTCAAGCACGGCAACATCCACCGCAGCCTCGGCAAACACTACAAGCGCGGCGGCCGTCAACAGATCAAACGGCGTGATGGTATAGGCGCGCTCCCCCGCCGCCACACGACGGGCATTCACGCGATGCCCCGCCTCGACGGCGGCAGAAACGCCACGAGCAAAGGCCTCATCGCTCACGACGCGCCCATCGACCTCCATGCGCTCGGGATAGCGCACCAGCTGCGGCGACGTATACAGCGCGGTCTTGAGCCCCTCGCCGCGAAGAATAGCAGCCGAAAAACGCGTAGTCGAAGTCTTGCCATTAGTACCGGCAACCTGAATGCAATCAAAGTACTCGTCCGGACGCCCCAGCTCATCGAGCATATCGACAACCGTCTCGAGCAGAGGACCAGCATCCCCAGAAATCCGCCCCGTATCAGCAGCCAGCCCAACAGCCTCATCAAACGAAAGCAACTCAAACGAGAAAGGAACGACATACGACCCAGAACGCTTAGCCATAACCCAAAGTCCCCCATAACAGAAAAAGAGGCCCACCAAAAAGAATGAGCCCCTCGCGTTGACAATATCAGCCTCTATCCGCTTGCAGCGAGATCAAGGCCACAACCAAGTGGCCCTAACACGCCAGATGCAAACAACCACGTAACCGCACTAGGAGCGGCCCGACGCTTTGCTCGCCGCAAGTTCCGCACGCAAAGGACAGCACTTAATGTGCTGTCCGTCTTGCGCAGGACTGTCCGCAGTAGCGAGCAATGCCCCAAACCGCGTCCCCCAGTACCGCTTACGAGAAGTCAGCAACCTGCGAGGTCAGCGCCGCCAGGATCTCCTTGAGCTCAGCTGCACGGTCCCTCTTCTTTTGGACCACCGCGGGCGCGGCCTTGGCCACAAAGCCCTCGTTGGACAGCGTCTTCTCGCAGCCGGCAAGCTCCTTCTGGGCCGCGGCGATCTCCTTCTCCAGGCGTGCCTTCTCGGCCGAAAGATCGACCTTGCCCTCGAGCACCACAAAGACCTCGACGCCGCTATCGACCACGGCAATGCTCGCAGCCGGCTTCTCGACGTCGGTACCCATGACCAGCGAGGCAGTGTTTGCCAGCGGCTCAATCGTGGAGCGCAAGCTCTCGAGCTTCTCGATGTCCTCGGCACCGGCGCGCACGACCACGTCGAGCTCGGCCTTGGGGCTCAAGCGATAACGCGAACGCGTGGCGCGGGCGGCAGACACGACGGTACGGCACAGCTCAAACGCGCGCTCGGCGTCCTCGTCAACATACTTGGCGTAGTCGGCGGGCTCGGGCCACTTGGCGATCATGAGCGCCTCGGCGCGGTCCACGTTGCCCTCGGCGTCCAGATCGAGCACGCTCGCCGGCATGTTGTCCCAGATCTCCTCGGTCACGAACGGCATGAGCGGGTGCATCAGGCGAATGGACGTGTCAAGCACAAAGATCAGGTTGCGCTGCGCCTGCAGACGGCCCTCGCCCTTCAGGCGAGCCTTGGTGACCTCGACGTACCAGTCACAGACCTCGTTCCAGAAGAACTGCTGCACGCCGCGCGCCATGTCGCCAAAGGTGTACTTCTCAATACCCTCGGTGACCATCTTCACGGCCTTGGCCAGGCGGCTGAACATCCAGGCGTCGGCCGGCGTCTCAACGACGGGCTCGCCGGGCGTGTAGCCCTCCATGTTCATAAGCAGGAAGCGGCTGGCGTTCCAGATCTTGGTCACAAAGCTCTTGGCCTGCTCGGTGCGCGGGCTGTCGATGAGCTTCTTGGTCTTCTTATCGATGTTCGCGTCGAACTTGACGTCCTGGTTGTTAGTGCACAGCGTGAGCAGGTTGTAACGCATGGCGTCAGCACCGTACATACCGATGAGGTCCATGGGGTCAACGCCGTTGCCCTTGGACTTGGACATGCGGCTGCCGTCCTTGGCAAGGATCGTCGGGTAGATGACGACGTCCTTAAACGGCACCTCATCCAGGAAGTACAGCGAGCTCATGACCATGCGGGCGACCCACAGCGCGATGATGTCGCGCGCGGTGACCAGCGCCGTCGTGGGGTGATGCCCCTCGAGCAGCTCCGGCTTTTGCGGCCAGCCCTGCGTGGCGAAGGTCCACAGCTGCGAGCTGAACCAGGTGTCCAGCACGTTCTCGTCCTGATGCACGTGATGACCGCCGCACTTGGGGCACACGTCGGTGTCCTCGGTGAGGGCGTCCTCCCAGCCGCAGTCCTCGCAGTAGAACACGGGGATGCGGTGGCCCCACCACAGCTGGCGGCTGATGCACCAGTCCTTGAGGTTCTCCATCCAGGTGGTGTAGGTCTGCGTCCAGCGCGCGGGGTGGAAGGTGACCTTGCCGGAGTTGACGGCGTCGAGCGCCGGCCCCTTGAGCTTATCGACGGCCACGAACCACTGCTCGGACAGCCACGGCTCCAGTGCGGAGTCGCAACGGTAGCAGTGCATGACGGAGTGGTCGAGCTCTTCGACGTGGTCGAGCAGGCCGTGCTCGTCGAACCACTTGATGACGGCCTCGCGGCACTCGTCGCGGTTCATGCCGGTGAACTCGCCGTAGCCCTCGACGACCACCGCGTGCTCGTCGAAGATGTTGATCTGCGGCAGGTCGTGGGCCTGACCCATGGCGTAGTCGTTGGGGTCGTGGGCCGGGGTGACCTTGACGAAGCCGGAGCCAAAGTTGGCGTCGACATGCCAATCCTCAAAGATGGGAATCTCGCGGTTGACGATCGGCAGCATGACGGTCTTGCCCACAAAGGCGGCCTTCTCGGGGTCCTTCGGGGAGACGGCAACGCCCGTGTCGCCGAGCATGGTCTCGGGACGGGTGGTAGCGACGACGATGTAGTCCTGGCCGTTGACCGGCTCGGTCAGCGGGTAGCGCAGGTGCCACAGATGGCCCTTCTCGTCCTTGTACTCAGCCTCGTCGTCCGAGATAGCGGTAGTGCAGTTGGGGCACCAGTTGACGATGCGCTTGCCGCGGTAGATCAGGCCGTCGTGGTACCAGTCGCAGAACACCTTGCGCACGGCCTGGGCGTAGTCCTCGTCCATGGTAAAGCGCTCGTTGTCGAAGTCGACGGAGCAGCCCATGCGCTTGATCTGCTCGACGATGATGCCGCCGTACTCGTGGGTCCAATCCCAGCAGGCGTCGACAAACTTGTCGCGACCGATCTCCAGGCGGCTGATGCCCTCGCTCTTGAGCTTCTTGTCGACCTTGGTCTGCGTGGCGATACCGGCGTGGTCGGTGCCGAGCACCCAGCGCGTGGACTTGCCGCGCATGCGGGCCATACGGATGATGGCGTCCTGGATGGAGTCGTCGGTAGCGTGACCCATGTGGAGCTTGCCGGTCACGTTGGGAGGCGGAATGGTGACGGTGCAGTCGCCCACGCCCTCACGGCGCTTGTAGTAGCCGCCGTCGAGCCACTTCTGCAGGATCGCCGGCTCGTTGGTCGACGGATCGTAGTTCTTGGGCATCTCTTCCATATATCTCTCCCTGTCCCGCCGGGGAGGAATGTAGGCCCGATTTTCGCTCGGTCAGGTCCTGGGCTCGCTCGAAGACCACATTAAGTGGTCTTCGGCTCGTGCGGAATCTCCGAAAATCGGGCCTACATCCCTCCCCTTAGGTATCGATTACTTCAGTCTGTAATGACTTCGCTGAGGCTTAAAACAAACACACAGAATAACACAGGTAGTTGGGGTTATTGCGTATATATAAAATAGCCTCCGACCGCGGGTGGTCGGAGGCTATTTGCAAACACGTTTTAGGCTGGTTTAGCCGTAGATACGCTGGGGCTGCTCTTCGCCCTTTACGGAGGCTTCGGTCACGATGACCTTGGTGACACCCTCCTCGCTGGGGAGGTCGAACATCGTCTGCTGCAGCACGTCCTCGCAGATGGAGCGCAGGCCGCGGGCGCCGGTCTTGCGGGCAAGCGCCATGCGGGCGATCTCGTGCAGGGCGGCGTCCTCAAACTCAAGCTCAACGTCCTCGAGCTGGAACATCTTGCGGTACTGACGTACCACGGCGTTTTTGGGCTCAGTCAGGATCGACACCAGGTCGTCCTCGTCGAGCGCTTGCGTCTGAGTGACGACGGGCGTACGTCCCACAAACTCGGGAATCATGCCAAAGGCATTGAGGTCCTGCGGGAGCACCTGGCGCAGCAGGTCATTCTCGTCGACCGAGGTGGGGCCGGCGATCTCGGAGTTAAATCCCACGCCCTTGTTGCCGACGCGATCGGCGATGATCTTGTCCAGACCCACAAAGGCACCGCCGCAGATGAACAGGATGTTGGTCGTGTCGATCTGCAGCAGCTCTTGCTGGGGATGCTTGCGGCCGCCGGTGGGCGGAACGCTTGCCACCGTGCCCTCAAGGATCTTAAGCAGCGCCTGCTGAACGCCCTCGCCCGAAACATCGCGGGTGATGGAGAGGTTCTCGGCCTTGCGGGCGATCTTGTCGATCTCGTCCACATAGATAATGCCGACCTGCGCGCGCTCGATATCGCCATCGGCGGCGTTGATAAGCTTGAGCAGGATGTTCTCCACGTCCTCGCCCACGTAGCCGGCCTCGGTGAGCGCGGTAGCGTCGGCGATGGCAAACGGCACCTCGAGGATGCGCGCGAGCGTCTGGGCGAGCAAGGTCTTACCGGTGCCGGTGGGACCGAGCAGCAAAATGTTGGACTTGGCGAGCTCCACCTCGTCCATATCATCACCGAGCTGCGAGTCCAAGCCGTCGTCAAAGGCCGAAAGCGCAGCGCCACCCTCGATCACGCGGCGGTAATGGTTGTACACGGCAACCGACATGGCGCGCTTGGCGTCCTCCTGGCCCATGACATAGGCCGAAAGCTCGTCATAGATCTCGTGCGGTGTCGGCACGTGCGTAATGACCTGGCGGGCGTCGTCCTCGAGCTCAAAGCCCTCGGCCTCGGGGTCCACGGCAGGCTGGGACGCAGCCTGGCCGTGATCGTTGAGGAAGCCCGGCAGCTTGCCGTTGCGGGCAGCGTCCATAAAGTCCGAAGCCAGCGACTCCTCAAGGATCTCGGAGCAGGCGGCGACGCACTCGTCACAGATAAAGATGTTGGTCGGACCCTTAACAAGGCGGCGAACCTGCCCCTGCTCTTTTCCGCAGAAGGAGCAGCGGATGGGGTTGCCGTTCTCGTCGAAGTTGTCCTGCATGTTACCGGCCATCCTAAGCGTCCTTCGCGGCGATGTCGCGCGAGGTGACGATACGGTCGATCAGGCCGTAGTCGAGGGCCTCGGCAGCGGTCAGGTAGTTGTCGCGCTCGGTATCGGCCTGGACTTTCTCGATGGGCTGGCCCGAGGCATCGGATAGGATCTGGTTGAGCTCGCGGCGGGTCTTCTTGATCTCCTCGGCCACGATCTCGATCTCGGTCTGCTGGCCCTGGGCACCGCCGCTGGGCTGGTGAATCATGACCTTGGAGTGCGGCAGGCAGAAGCGCTTGCCCTTGGCGCCGGCCGAAAGCAGCACGGCGGCCATAGAGGCAGCCATACCGACGCAGATGGTGGAGACCTGCGGCTTAATGAAGTTCATAGTGTCCAGAATCGCCAGGCCGGAGTAGACCTCGCCACCGGGCGAATTGATGTAGAGCGAGATATCCTTCTCGGCATCCTGGCTCTCAAGATGCAGCAGCTGGGCAACGACCAGGTTGGCGCTGACGGAGTTGATCTCCTCGCCCAAGAAGATGATGCGGTCGTTGAGCAGGCGCGAATAGATATCGTAGCTGCGCTCGCCGCGCGGCGTCTGCTCGATAACGTATGGCACGAGGGCGGAATCGAACTTAGCGATCATACGCATCTCCATTTCTCTCTTGCGGACCAAATTGGTTCTAGATAAACGTACGGTGCCCGCATGCTATGCATTGGCTGGCACCGTACGAAGCAACCGGATAACCGGTGTATAACTTTACCCCATCACGGGCGCACGCATGCGCTCGCGGGCAAGGTGGCGAGAATTACTCGGCGTCCTTGGCGGTCTCGTCGACCTCGGTCACCTTAGCGTTCTCGACCAGGTGGTCGACGGCCTTGGAGCGACGGATGGACTCACGGACGGCAGGCATGCGGCCGTCGGCGATGAACTCGGCCTTGGAAGCCTCGACGTCCTTGACGCCGGCCTTCTCGAACTCGGCGTTGATGTCGTCCTCGGTGACCTCGATCTTGAGCTCGCGGGCGAGGGCGTCGAGAGCCAGGGACTCACGGGCAACGTCGTTGGCCTGCTTGTGCAGGTCGCCGATGAACTGCTCCATGGTCAGGCCGGAAGCGGGCAGCCAGGTGTCCAGCGTCATGCCGCGGGCAGCGAGGTTGGACAGGAAGTTCTGGCCAAGCTCCTCAAAGACGGACTGCTCGTAGTCGGCGTCCATCTCGTCGAGCTGCAGGCGCTCGGCGAGAGCGGAGACGCAACGGTTCTCCTTCTCGGCCGGGAGGCGGGAAGCCTTGTCCTGCTCGATCTCGATCTTGATGGCGTCCCGCATAGCGTCGATGCTGTCGAAGCCAAAGTCGGACTTGACGAGCTCGTCGGTGAGCTCGGGGGTGTTGCGAACCTTGATGCCCTTGACGGTGACCTCGACGGTGTGGGTCTCGGCCTCCTCGCCCTCCTCGACCTCGTCGGTCCAGGTAACGGTCTTGACGTCGTCAACGTTGGCGCCAATCAGGGCCTCGTTGAACTCCTTGGGGTTGCTGTCGCTACCGGCGATGAGCATGCGGCCCTCGGCAGCGAAGTTGTCGGCGTTCTCGACGGCCTTGAGGTCGACGGTGACGTAGTCCTCGGCCTCGACGGCGCGACCCTCGACGTCTTCGAAGGTGGCACGGTAGTTGAGGAGCATCTCGACCTGGTTGTTGATCTCGGACTCGGTGACCTCCGCAGGGGGCATCTCGATCTCGACGGCGTCGAAGGAGGAGAGCTCAGCGGCGGGACGCAGGGAGAACTCGACGGTGTAGGTGTAATCCTCGTGATCCTTGGCGAGGTCGAGCTCCTTGTAGTCACCATTCTTGGTGGGAACGATGTCCAGCTCGTTGAGGACGGCGGGCTCGTTGGCGGCGATCAGGTCGTTGGTGGCCTGAGCGAGGGTAGCCTCGGCGCCAAGAGCGGAGTCGATGACCGGACGGGGAGCCTTACCGGCACGGAAGCCCGGGAAGCGGTACTTCTTGGCGGTCTCCTTGTAGGCCTTCTTGATCGCGGCGTCGACGTCGGCGGCCGGGATGGTGACCGTAGCGGTGAGCTTGGCGTCCTTGACGTCAGAAGCGGTGATGTTCAACACGTTCCTCCTCATACTGCCCAGCTTATCTGAGGTGCTGGTACCTTTATGCAACAAGCGTCGCGAGGGCATAAGCCGACGCGGGTGCGTTGGTGCGGGCGAAAGGACTCGAACCTTCACGGGAATCCCACCAGAACCTAAATCTGGCGCGTCTACCAATTCCGCCACGCCCGCATGAGCGCACAGATTAGGAATGATAGCAGATACGAGCGACAAGCGCACGCACACGTTTTACAGGCTCACGACCTCACCACGAGTGCAAAAGGCGGGGCGAGTTGCCCCGCCCCGCCAATTACGACTTGTTCGATGACCCGCTACTCCCCCAGCAGGGCCTTCTCGGGCGTGATCGGCAGCGAGCGTACCTGATGTCCGGTGGCGTGTGCCACGGCCGAGGCCACGGCGGCGAGCGGCGTGTTGATGACGACCTCGCCAATCGACTTGGCGCCAAACGGACCCGTCGGCTCGTAGCTCGGCTCAAAGGCCACGCGAATGTTGCCGATATCCAGGCGCGTGGGCAGCTTGTAGCTCATAAAGTTGCCGGTGCGCAGGCGGCCGCGATCGTCGTGCTCGACGATCTCATAGAGCGCGTGGCCGATACCTTGGGCAATACCGCCCTCGGCCTGGACGCGCGCGAGCGCCTCGTTGATCACGGTACCGCAGTCGACGGCCGCCGCGTAGTCCACCACAGCCACCTTGCCGGTGGCCTTGTCGACCTCGACCTCGGCAATACCGGCCATAAACGGCGGAGGCGAAACGGGCAGGCAGGCAGAGGCGTGCGAGGTGAGCGCGTCGCCGCCTGCGATATTCTTGACGCACAGGTTGGCAAAGTCGCGCAGCGTGAGGTAGCGGTTCTGCTCGCGCGCGGCACGCTCGTCGGACAGGCGCACGTACTGGCCATCAAAGACCACGTCGGCGGCGTCCACGTCCCACATCTGGGCGGCCTTGGCGCAAATCTTCTCACGCAGCTCGGTCGCGGCGTTCTTGGCTGCAAGGCCCGTCACGTACGTACCCGAGCTCGCGTACGAGCCGGCGTCGAACGGCGACACATCGGTGTCCACGCCGCGTACCACAATGAGCGAGCTCTCCACACCCAGCTCCTCGGCGGCGATCTGCGCCAGGATCGTGTCGACGCCCATGCCGTTATCGGTGGCGCCGGTGCCGATGGTAATGAAGCCGTCCTCTTCAAGGCGCATGTCGATGCCGGCGATATCCACATTGGAGATACCCGAGCCCTGCATGGTGAGCGCGCAGCCCAGAGCACGCACGCGGTCGCCCAGGTCCACGGCCAGCGGCTTGTCGCGCCAGCCGATCATGTCCATCGCGCGAAGCAGGCAGCGGTCGAGCGCGCAGGCGTTGAGCTTCTCGTTGTAGTACTGCGGCATGATCTCGCCCTCGCGCACGATGTTCTTAAGGCGCAGGTCGGCGGGATCCATGTGCAGCATGTCGGCAAGCTCGTTGACGGCGCTCTCGACGGCAAACTGGCCCTGGGTGGCACCGTAGCCGCGATACGCGCCGCCGCGGTTGGTATTGGTGTAGACGGCGTCCCAGCTAAAGCGACTCGCCTTCACGTGGTTGTAGATGGGCAGGCTCTTGTGGCCCGAAAGGCCGATCGTCGTGGTAGCGTGCTCGCCATAAGCACCGGCGTTGGACAGCGTATGCAGATCGATGGCCGTGATGGTGCCGTCGTTCATGGCGCCCAGCTTAACGGTCATCTGCATCTGGTGGCGCGAGTTGCCCGCAGTGATGGTCTCCTCGCGGGTGTAGCAGCAATAGCTTGGACGGCCGGTCTGCTGAGTGACGAACGCCACGAAGATCTCGCAGCAGCCCGTCTGCTTGGAGCCAAAGCCGCCACCGATGCGCGGCTTAATGACCTGCACCTGTGACTGCGGAATGTCGAGCGACTGCGCGACCATGCGGCGCACGTGGAAGGGCACCTGCGTCGAGGTGGTCACCGAGATGCGGCCGAACGCATCGGTCGTCGCGAAGGCGCGGAAGGTCTCCATGGGCGCGGTCTGCGTGGCCTGGCTCGTGTAGGTGCGGGTGAAGACGATGTCACTCTGGGCGAAGGCCTCGTCCAAGTCGCCAAAGTCGCTGGTACCGCTGCACACCAAGTTGCGAGCAACGTCGCCGCCTTGCGGGAACATAAAGGTCACGTCGCCCTCGGGATGGACTACGATGTCGTTATCGAGCGCCTGGGTAAAGTCGAGCAGGGGCTCAAGCACCTCGTAGTCGACCTTGATGAGCTTGAGCGCCTTGTCGGCGGCCTCCTCGGTCTCGGCGGCGACGATCGCCACCTCTTCGTTTTGGTAACGGACGAGGTTCTCGAGGATCAAGCGGTCGTAGGGACTCGGCTGCGGATAGCTCTGGCCGGCGATAGTAAAGCGGCGCTGGGGTACGTCCTCGTAGGTGTAGACGCCCACCACGCCGGGCACCTTCAGGGCGCGCGACGTATCGATGGAGCGGATCTTGGCGCGGGCATACGGGCTGCGCTTGAGCTTGACGATCAGGGCGCCGGCGGGCACCAGGTCGCCCGTGTAGACGGGACGCCCCTCAAGCAGGGCCTTCGAGTCCTTCTTGGGCTGCTTGTGGGTAATCTGCTTGTACGAGACACCGTCGCAGCTGGTGTCGTTGACCGGCAGCTCGGGCATCTCAAAGCCCACCTGCACGCCGGACTCGTTAAGAAAGCGCACGATGGCGCGCAGCTGGCTCTCGTAGCCGCTGCAACGGCAGAGATTGCCGGCGAGCTGGCGCGAGAGCTCCTCGCGCGTGGCGACGAGGCTCGGGTCCTCCTTGGCGGCGCGGGCAAGCGCCAGCACGTTCATGATGAGGCCGGGGGCGCAAAAACCGCACTGCTCGGCACCTTCGGCAGCCATTGCGCGGGCGAGTGCCTCGGACTCGGCCTTGAGGCCCTCGAGCGTGGTGATGGAGCGGCCCTCAACACGGGCGGCGGGAACCGAGCAGCTCAGCACCGGGTCGCCATCGAGCCACACCGTGCACAGGCCGCAGTTGGTGGTCTCGCAGGCACAGCGCACCGACGCGCAGCCCTGCTCGCGCAGCAGCGCAAAGAGCATGGTATCGGGGGCAATCTGAACCTTGACCTTGCGGCCGTTGAGCGTAAAGGAAAGATCGATGAGTTTGGCAGCCATTAGCGCACCTCGCTAGAATCGACGCCGGGCACGCGGCGGCAGGAATACTCGTCCGTGGCGAACTTAGGGATCTGCACGCCCTCGAGCTCGCGGGCAAGCGCGGCCGAAAGCTCGATGCCGGCGGCGCGGCGCACGGCCTGCACGGCAAGTGGCGCCGAGATGCGACGGCGGTACTCGGCCGAGCCCCACAGATTGGTGCCGTAACTCAGCGCGCGTACGGACGCTGTCAGGGCACGTAGCTCGTCCTCGGAAGGCTGCTCGTTCACCAGGCCGCATGCCTCGCCCTGCAGCAGGGTCGCGCGCAGCGGACGGGCACCCACAGTGACATGCCAGGTATTATCCCACCAGGCGGCGGTGACATTCAGCGAGGGGAAATCGGTCGCAGCCTTGCGCACGGCCTCATAGCTTGCGCGGTAATCATGCTTAACGACCACCACGTGCTCAATCACGTCGCGCACATAGCCCATGTCC
This sequence comes from Collinsella sp. CLA-ER-H9, assembly GCF_040092295.1. NCBI lineage: Bacteria > Bacillati > Actinomycetota > Coriobacteriia > Coriobacteriales > Coriobacteriaceae > Collinsella > Collinsella sp. CLA-ER-H9. The sequence continues at coordinate 50,917 of NZ_JBBNLV010000009.1, read as the reverse complement.
ACGAACTCGGCGAGCGGCAGGCGGCCGGCACCCGTCAGCTCAACATACGAATCGAGCGCGAGGAAGGCGGAGAGAACGTCCGAGAAGCCAAAGCGACCGTAAATGCTACCGCCCACCGTGGCGGTATTGCGCAGCTGCACGCCCACGATATCGTGGACGGCGAACTCAAAGACATGGTTGACAAGCGCGTTAAGCTCGGCATGGCGCTCGAGCTGGCGCAGGGTGCACATGGCGCCGATGCGAAACTCGGTCTCGGTCTCCTCGATCTGATCGAGTCCGCAGGCCGAAAGGTCAATCGCCGTCGCCACGCGACGCGAACCCAGGCGCATCCAGATGCCGCCGCCCACAATCTTGTTGTTGCGGTTCTTCTGTAAGAGCTCATAGGCTTCGGCCGCGTTTCCAACACGGACGTAGGTACCGAACTTGAGCACGTTCTCCCCCATCTCTCCACTTGTCCAGTACTTTTAAGTGTACCAAACGAGGGGCCGCGACCTTCCACAGCACAAAAACCTCCCTCCCATCCATAACTTGCGGTGAAATACGGACTATTTGTCGGGCTTAGGGCGCCCAACAGTCCGTATTTCACCGCAACTTAAGGGGCGACTGGCGGAGAACCAATGGAAATGATCCGTTTTCCTCCGTCCCATGCGGATCAAAAAAAGGCTCCCAGCCAAGATGGCTGGGAGCCTTCTGCGATGCTATATCGAGCGAAGATTTAGCAGACGCCCTGGGCGAGCATAGCGTCGGCGACCTTCAGGAAGCCGGCGATGTTAGCGCCCATGACAAAGTTGCCCTCCTGGCCGTACTCCTTGGCGGTGTCGTCCACGTTGTGGAACATGCCGCGCATGAGCTGCTCGAGCTTGCCGTCGACCTCCTCGAAGGTCCAGGACAGGTGCTCGGCGTTCTGGCTCATCTCCAGGCCGGACACGAGCACGCCGCCGGCGTTGGCAGCCTTACCGGGCATAAAGGCAACGCCGTTCTCCTGGAAGTAGGTCGTGGCCTCGATGGTCGTGGGCATGTTCGCACCCTCGCCGACCACCTTGCAGCCGTTGGCGACGAGCGCCTGGGCGTCCTCGAGCAGCAGCGTGTTCTCGCGAGCGCAGGGCAGCGCGATGTCGCAGGGCAGCTGCCAAACGCCACGGCCGTCGCCCTCGTGCCACACGGCGTTGGGCTTCTCGTCAACGTACATAGCGAGCGTAACGCCCTTGTCGTGGCCGGAGCGCTTCTTGTTGTAGACGTGCTCGAGCACGGTGTAGTCGATTCCGTCGGGATCCTCGACCCAGCCGTGAGTATCGGAGCAGGCCAGCACCTTGCCGCCGAGCTGGGAGACCTTCTGGACGGCGTAGATGGCGACGTTGCCGGAGCCATGAACGACGACGTTCTTGCCCTCGAAAGAGTCGCCGCGGCTCTTGAGGTACTCGTCCACAAAGTAGGCCAGGCCGTAGCCGGTGGCCTCGGTACGGGCGAGCGAGCCGCCAAAGGAGAGGCCCTTACCGGTGAGGACGCCGGTCCACTCGTTGGTCAGGCGCTTGTACTGACCGAACATATAGGCAACCTCGCGGCCGCCAACGCCCAGGTCGCCGGCGGGAACGTCGGTGTTGGGGCCGATGTGGCGATAGAGCTCGGTCATGAAGGACTGGCAGAAGTGCATGATCTCGTTGTTGGACTTGCCCTTGGGGTCAAAGTCGGAACCGCCCTTGCCGCCGCCCATAGGAAGGGTGGTCAGGCTGTTCTTGAGGATCTGCTCCAGGCCCAGGAACTTGAGCATACCCAGGGTGACCGTCGGGTTAAAGCGCAGGCCGCCCTTGTAGGGTCCAATGGCAGAGTTGAACTCGACGCGATAGCCGCGGTTGACCTGAACCTTGCCCTGGTCGTCGACCCAGGGAACACGGAACATGACGATACGCTCGGGCTCGACGAGGCGCTCCAGCAGGGCGGCCTCCTCGTACTCGGGATGGGCGTCGAGCGCCGGCTGAATGGTGCCGAGGATCTCGGTCGCGGCCTGGATGAACTCAGGCTGCTCGGGATAGCGGGCCTTGAGCTCTTCGAGAACTTTCTGCGTGTAGCTCATGCTTCCTCCAATGATGGGAAACGAAAATGTCGGTCGCGGCACCCTATGCGCCGCGAACTTTATCGAGTATGGATAATATCGCACTGTTGCAGCAAAGTTTCGCATAAGCCGACGAGCGGATGTTTCGTTTTGATTACGATGCAGGTAGAGGCGTTTTTGAGTGCCTGACGTGCAAAACCCGTGTTTCAAACCTGTTTCGTCCACGTGTTCCAAACCACCACATTGGGGACAGGCACCTTTGTGGTGGTTTTGGTGGTTAGAGGACGAGCTGATAGTAGTCGGCGGGGGTTACGCGGCCCCCGGTGGCGACGCGGAAGGCGGCGAGGGCATCGCCGGAGAACGGCATAGCCCAGCACAGCCCGCAGCCGGCGGTGATGGAGCCAGGCAGCGGCATGATGCGCCCGGGAACACCGGCGGCAAGACACAGCTGTTCGCATTCCATCACATCGAAGGTGCTGTCGAACGAAACGATGATTTTACGTTCGCGATCGAGGGCATCACCGGACGGGCCTTCACGGTGTGCCTCACGATACGCCGCGGCGGCCGCTTCCTCTTCCGCAGTATGTCCACAGCCACCGCAACCGCAGGTACAGGGTTCGGACCCGTCGCAAGTGCAAGGTTCTCCCGTGTCGGGACAAATATCGTGAGACATGGCAACTCCAATCGTCTAGGCGAGTAACTCGGCCGCCGCAAACTCCTCGGGCGTATTGACGTTCTCGAAGCAGAGCGTCGAGCCGGCGACCGCGACAATCTGAAGCTCGTCCATATAACCAGCGTTCACCCGGTCGATCAGGCAGCGGATTCGCTGACGGTCACCGGCGAGCAGCTCTTGGGCAACCGGAGCACACGCGTCACGGCGCCAGACGGCGCAAAGCGGCTCAATCCCCCGCTCCTCGCGCGGTACGCACACATCGAGCGCCTCGGCCTCAACATGACCAGCAAGCGCGCCGATGAGTTCCGGCGAGACAAACGGCATATCGCAGGCAACGATCGCCGCGAGAGGAAGCCGAGCCGCAGCCAACGAGCTCGCGATGCCGCGCATGGCGCCCGCCGAGCCTTCAAGGTCCGCCACCACACGCGGCACCAGGTCGCCAAACGCGCGCTCCTCAAGGTAGGCAAGCTCGCTGGGACGCGACGTCGTCACGACCAACTCGCCGGCAACTGGCGCCAGCCGACCCAGCACGCGTTCGATGAGCGGCTCGCCGCAAAACGCCATGCGAGCCTTATCACAGCCCATGCGCGACGACAGCCCACCCGCTTGGACGACACAAGAAAGATCGGCACGTCTTACGGTAGTCATACGGCAAAACACCTCCATCGGCATGCTCGAAACCCGGTGCACGAAGCTAAATACAGCCACCGAAATAGCAGCGCTACGAAAAGCTCGTGCAAAAACAAAACAGCGCCTTTGCGGCACGCAGCAAGACCGCGAGCACAAAAGCGCTGGTAGCGTATGGCGGGAACGTATGTGAATCGAACACATCCAAGACGTTTTGCACGCCTCGCAACGGTTTTGAGGACCGCGGAGCCCACCGGAGCCCATCCGTTCCCAAGTGCGGCGGTATTTTACCAAACCGAAACGGCTCCATCCCAAAAAGACGAACAAGAAGTTGCGGTGGAATAGTTCCTATATTTGCTGCCAAAGCCTCCAAATAGGAACTATTTCACCGCAACTGAGGAGGCGGGAGCGAGTGACCGGTCTAGCGTAGGGAGCGCAGGCCGCCGGCTTCCTTGTCGAGCACCGTAAAGCGCACGGCATCCAGGTGTTCCAAGATGCTGATGGCGCGCTTGCGCGACACACCCAGGGCCTCGCGCAGCACGCTCGTGGTGGCAGCGCCACCGGCATCGGCGATGGCGGCGGCAACAAGCTCGCGCGCATGGGCCTCGGCGGCAGCGGACAGGGCAACGTCGCGCTCGACCTTCACGATCGAGCGGTTGAGCGAAAGCTCGCGCAGGGCACGCGTCATGGTGTCGCGATCGAGCTGCAGTTGCTCGCCCACCTCGGGCAACGTCGGTGCATCGAGGCCGGCTTCGTCCAGCAAGGCAACGATACGTTCGCAGGCTTCGCGAACCACGCGTGCCGCCGCGGCGGCCGAATGCGGATCGAATACCTCGGCGCCCTCGGCGGCGCACACACCACGCGAGCAGCCCTCGGCAATCAGAGCCGCGGCAACGCCTTCATCAGCGGCAGACCACGCAGCATGGGCAACGGCGCCAGGCGTAAAGCCCGTCTCCTTGGGAGCCGCCGTGTGCATGGCTGACAGGGTCGCCGCCAGTGCATCCATCGCGGCGTCGAGCACCGTGGCGTCCGCCAAGTAGTCCGCATCACCCACGGCAAGCTTGCGAACGGAGCCCTGCGCCACCAACCCGCGCAGTGCGGCATCGACCTCGCCGACACCAAGATCCAAAGCGTCGGTAACATCAACCGCCGTAACCGGCAGCATCTGCAGCGCCAGCCAAGCGCCCACACCGCCCGCGGTATCGCCGGCCTCAAGCGCTGCAAGCAGCGTGCGCTCCCCCGCCGAAAGCTCGCGCGAGCGGCGGCAGCGCGAAAGCAGCACGCGCCCGCCGCCGATGAGCATAACGGGCGAATACGACAGCACCACGGCGTGGTCTCCGGCGCGCAGCGGCAGCGGCTCCTCCAGGCGCACCTGCACGGTACGGGTCTCGCCCACCGCCATGGGGGCCTCGCCCTCCAAAAGCATGATGCGACCGACAACCTCGGCCGTGCCGGCCATCACATGCACGCGCGCACCCGACTCGAGCACACGCGGCTTGGCTCCCTCACGGCCCAGGTAGGTGAACGTCATCATAAAGCGTAACGTCTGACCAAAGCGATTCGCCACGCCCAGCAACTCGCCGCGGTCAAGCGCCGCGACACCGTCACCAACTAGGTTGAGCGCCACACGCTGACCAGGCAGCGCGCGCGGCGTATCGCCATGCACCTGAATCCCGCGCACGCGACAGACCGTACGCGACGGCAAAGCCATCAGCTCGTCGCCCACCGCAACCGGCGCATCGTGCAGCGTTCCCGTTACGACAGTGCCGACGCCCTTAATCGTAAAGCAGCGGTCAATCGGCAGGCGCGGCGCGGCATCGGTGCGCTCGGCACGGTCGCGGCAGGCATCCCAGCAGGCACTTACCTGCTCGTCGAGCACCGCAAGCAGCCCGTCGATCCCCTCGCCCGTCTTAGACGACACGGGCACAATCGGCGCGCCCGCAAACACGGTACCCGACAAAAAGTCATCGACATCGAGCTCGGCAAGCTCGGTCATCTCGGCATCGGCAAGGTCGCACATCGTCAGCGCGACCACCATATGCGTGACGCCCAGCAGCTCCAGCACATGCACGTGCTCGCGGGTCTGCGGCATCACGCCCTCGACGGCAGAGACCACCAACACGGCAACATCAATGCCCGTGGCACCCTGCACCATGGCGCGCAGGTAATGCGCGTGGCCCGGCACGTCGACCAGGCCGACGATCTTGCCGCCCGGCAGCGCCAGCTCGCCAAAGCCCAGCTCCACGGTCATACCGCGACGGCGCTCAACCTCCAGACGGTCGGGATTCTTGCCGGTCAGCGCCTCGATCAGTGCGGACTTACCGTGGTCAACGTGACCCGCCGTGCCAACGATAACGGGGCACTCCACCAGCGTTTGAACCTCACTCATCGAGCAACCGCCTTCTTAACGCATGCGGCAAGCGTCGACGCCGCCGTCTCGATATCGCGGTCGCCCACAAGCGTACGGACGTCAAACAAAATGCGATCGCGCGAGGTTCGCGTGACGACCGGCGTGTCGAAGTCCTGGACAAGCGAGCGCTTGAGCGCATCGACCGTCAGGCGCGCGTCAACAAGACGCACGGCAACGCACATCGTGGGCAGCTCCACGGTAGGCAGCGAGCCGCCACCGGGGGTCGACGACTCCTCGACGATTTCCACCTGCACGGCACACGGGCAGCCAGCCTTATCGAGGCCCGCCACCATCAGCTCGCGCAGCTTGCGTGCGCGACGCTCCAGATGAGCCTGCGGCAGCGTAAGCATGCTGAGCACCGGAATATCACGATGGGCAACATCGGCACCGTCCATGTAGATACGCAGCGTGGCCTCGAGCGCCGACAGAGCCAGTTTGCCCGGACGCAGAGCACGCATGAGCGGATGTGCGCCGCAGGCCTGGACCAGATCGCGACGGCCCATGATGATACCCGCCTGAGCGGCACCGAGCAGTTTATCGCCCGAGCACGACACCAGATCGAGCCCTGCCGAAACCGAAGCCGGCGTGGTTTCTTCGCCGCCGCGCACCAAGATGTCGTCGGGTAGCAGCGCTCCCGAGCCCTGATCTTCGTAGAAGAGCAGGTCATGCTTATGAGCAAGCGCCGCAAGCTCCCGAGAGCTTACCTCCTCGTGGAAACCCTCGATGCGATAGTTGGAAGGATGGACCTTAAGGATCATCGCCGTATCGGGCGTGATGGCGCGCTCGTAGTCGCCCAAATGCGTGCGGTTGGTGGCGCCGACCTCGACGAGTTTGGCGCCCGAAGCCGCCATGACATCGGGGATGCGGAAGCTGCCGCCAATCTCGACAAGCTCGCCGCGGCTGACGATGACCTCCTTGCCTGCGGCATGGGTCGCCAACACCAGCAGCACCGCGGCGGCGTTGTTGTTGACCACGAGCGCGTCCTCGGCACCGGTAAGCGAGCGGATGAGCTGAGCGGCATGTTCCTTGCGCGACCCGCGCGAGCAGGTGTCCACGCTGTACTCGAGCGTGCTGTAGCCGCGCGCGACCTCGGCCACGGCCTTTGCCGCCGACTCCGCGAGCGGGGCACGGCCCAAGTTGGTATGGATAACGACACCCGTGGCGTTGACGGCGGGACGCAGGCTCGGCAGCGCGGAGCGATGCGCACGCCACTCGATGGCCGAGGCCAGGTCGCGCTTAGAGCGCGGGGCAGCACCGGCGCGAATGGCGGCGCGCTCCTCGTCGAGCTCGGCCGTGACGGCAGCATGCGCCACCGCGTCGCAGGTCTCCCCCGCCGCCTTCACTACCGGCCACTCGGCAAGCAGCTCGTTGACGGAGGGAATGGCGCGCAGGCGGGCGCGCACCTCATCTGACATGTTCTGGCTATCGCTCATATGAGGCCTTTCAAAACCAAAAGTGAATCAATCGTTCGAACGTCAAACTATCAGCCAACTCGATTGGCTGAATCAATCAGTCGTTATTATCCTCGCGCGCCGCAATCTTTTCCACGCGAACGGCGTTTTCCTGGGTGAGTGCGGCGCCCGTCAACGGATCCCAGCGCAACGGCGTATGGTCGAGCGGGCCCACGCCCAAGCCTTGAGCGCCACCGGCATGTGAGCCAAACGAACGCCCACCCGGGGCGGCCGACGTAAAGATGCACGCCGGATGCAGATAGGGCGTCGTCTCTACGCGCACGCGATCGCGGCCCATGTCGCTCACAAGCTCGACGACCTCGCCATCGGCGATACCCATGCGAGCGGCGGCATCGGCATTCATCTGCACAGCATCCAAGTCCGACCCCGCCTCGGCGGCACCTTGGGCCGCAAGCCTTCGCGAGGTATGCGACTCAAAGGGACGGTTGCCGCTAATGAGGCGAAACATCCCCGGGCCGGGCTCCACCATGGGCGCGATCCAACCGGGAACGCGGCCCAGACCGGTTCGGCCCCACACGTCGCTTGCTAGCGCGATCCTGCCACCGTTCAAGGGAATCACCGGCTCGCCCGTACGCGACGGCAGTGCAACGCCCGTGTCGGCCCAGCCGCGTTCCTTGAGCTCGTCCAGATCGATCCCAAACGGTGCCACCTGGGCAGCCGCCAGATCGTCAGACGTAAACCGGAAATACTCGCCCACGCCACACGCCTGCGCCAGACCGACAAAGATCTCCCGACCGGGACGCGTGTCGTTATGCAACACGGGCAGCACGGCGTTGCGGTAGAACACGCGCGAATCATTGGCGCCCACGACTGTGCCCACACCGCGATCGGCCTCCAGGTACGTCACGTCGGGCAGCACGAAATCAGAAGCACGCGCCGTCTCGGACCAGCGAATGTCAATCGTCACGAGCAAGTCGAGCTGTTCCAGAATCGATAGCCACGCCCCGGCATTGCCATAGCCCGCACCGGGGTTACTGGCATAGACGATGAGCCCACGCAAATCGCCGGCAAGAATCGACTGACCGATGGTCGTGCACAGGCCGCGCACCGGATCGACCAGTGGATAGCGCTCGGAGCCCAACTTGGGCTCACGTGGCATCGACGGCGTTGCGAAACGCGCAGGGTCCAAATCGCCCAACGCAAGCGGCGTGGGCGGGTTGAGGGCACCGCCCGCATGCCCAATACAGCCCAGCAGCACATCGACCAGACAAATCGCGCGCGCGGTCTGGGTGCTGTTGGCATACGCGATACCGATGCCGCCATGAAAACCCGCATCCACCACAGCGGCAGGCGCGGCGGCAGCGAGATCGCGCGCAGTCGCGCGGATGTCGTCCGCCGGCACGTCGCACATCGACTCGGCCCACTCGGGCGTCCAAGCATGGGCCGCCTGCGCAAGCTCGTCAAAACCCGTGGTATAGCGGGCAACAAACTCGCGGTCGTACAAGTCCTCGGCAATGAGCACATGCGCAATGCCCAGCAGCAAGGCTAGGTCGCAGCCCGGGCGTACGCGCAACCAGCGGTCGGCGAGCGCAGCCGAGCCGCTGCGCCGGGGGTCGACCACGATGATCTTCGCCCCTCGGCGACGGGCATCGTTGAGCGCATCAACGGCCCCCATCGTCGACGAATCGACGATGGAACGCCCCAGGTACATGATGCAATCGGTATGCGCCAGGCCGGAGGCGGGACTATAGCCCAAGCTGTGCTCCCAACCGGTAAGTCGGCTTACCTCGCAGGCACCGTCGGCACCGTACACGTTGGGCGAACCAAGCGCATGCATAAAGCGATGCGCCCAGTAGCGGTCGAACGAGGGCACGCCGAGCGTCATGCCCAGCGCACGGGGACCATGCCCGTCAACAATCTCCCCAAGGCGCGCTGCGATCTGCGCGAACGCCTCATCCCACGAAATCGCATCGAACCCCGAGCCATCAGCTCGTCGGCGCATGGGGTGCAAAATCCGGTCGCGCTCGTCAAACGGCATTGCCAGGCGATGCCGTCCGCGGGCGCACAGGGCACGCGCCGAGCACGGATGCCCCGGCACCGGCAACTCAGCCACCACGCGACCGTCCTCAACGCGTGCCGCAAAGGCGCAATCGGCATAGCATCCCCCGCATGTGGTCACCACGGTGCGACCGTCACGCTTCGCAGCAGATGCCATCTCGATTACCCCTTTCATCAGCCAAACACAACAGTCCAAAAGCCCGACAACGAGCCCCAGACCCAAAAAGCCTCCCGCACGGCAACGCCCCGCGGGAGGCCCAACGTCAAACAGACGGTACCTTACGCCTCGGACTTCTTGGCGTAGATAAACCAGTAGCCGAGCGCGACCAGAACCGCGCCGCCCACGATGTTGCCCAGCGTGGCGGCGGACAGGTTAAACGCAATGCCCGCGGCGTTGAGCGCATCGGCGCCGGCGACGTCGGCACCGTAGCCGCACGCATGCATCACGGCGCCCATGGGCAAAAAGTACATGTTGGCGACGCAGTGCTCAAAACCGCAGGCCACAAAGGCGGCGATGGGAAGCAAAATGCCCACAACCTTATCGACCACGGTCTTGCCGGCGGTACCGATCCACACGGCCAGGCACACAAAGATGTTGCACAGGATGCCGCGGAAGAAGATCGTCACCCAGTCGACCGTCACCTTGCCGGCGGCGACGCTCACCATGGAATTGGCGACCGCCTCGCCGTTGAGCTTGTAAATGCCGGCCATGTACACCAAAAAGACGATGAACAGGGCACCGACAAAATTACCGACCCACACGACGACCCAGGCCTTGAGCATCTGAACCAGGGTGATCTTTTTGCTCTTGAGTGCGCAGACCATAAGCGAATTGCCGGTAAACAGCTCGGCGCCGCACACCAGCACGAGCACCAGGCCCAGGCAAAAGCACAGACCGCCCACGACGCGCTGAGCGCCCCAGCCCAGCGTGCTGTCGCTCAAGAACACGGTAAAGAACAGGCCGCCGAAGGCGATAAACGCGCCGGCGAACATTGCCAACAGAAAGGCCTTAGCGACCGGCAGGTTAGCCTTGGTCACGCCGGCGGCCTCGGTCTTGGCCTCGATCGCGGCGGGCGCCAAGCAATCGGGAGAGGGGTACTCCACCTTGGAATCTGCCATGTCAATCACTTCTTTCCTAATCAGCAGGAACAAGCGCTCCTATTGCTCTTGCCCCAAGCGGACAAAGTGGGAAAAGTCGTTGGCGGCCACGGCGTCATACACGGCGTCGACGGCGTCAAAGACCTCCGGGGACATGGGGTTGTAAAACTCCGTATCGCCCGGCTGAATCCCTATGAAGACGATATCTTCGCACGATTGCTCGATTTCCTCGATCAGAATCGACAAAGGGAGCGAATGCGTGGTGAACATCGACTTGCGGGCCACATCACGCTTGTCGAGCAAGCGGATGGACCCGACGGGCAGCGCCATGTCGGCGGCATCGACCAAGACCAGACGCGGCGGACGCTCGCGCTTGACCTCGATGATGTCATCCTCGGGCGTCTGACCGCCGTCGATGGTGTACCAACCGGCAATGGGCGCGTCCTCCATCTTTTTGGAGAGCACGGGGCCGGCGGCATCGTCGGCACGCAGCACGCTTCCCGCCGTGAGCACGATACCCGCAAACGGGGCACCGTTCACACGTCCATCCACAACGCGACCCATTACTGCAACCTTCCCGTCAGATACACGCCCGACACATCGCGCACGCGCTCAACCAGATCGCGAAACTTCATTAAGAACGCGACCTGCTGGGCATGCAGGCCAAAGTCGTCGTCGAACACCGAGATACCGGCCTTGGCCGAGCCGCGAAAACCGCGCTCGTCGAGCAGCGCATCGCAGGCCTCGAGCAGCGACGGCACCGCCGCCTTGTCGAGCTGGCACTCGCCAAAGGAGCGGATGGCCTCGAACTTGGTCTTGGCCTCCCCCTCCGGCAGCGCGTCGACGAGCGAATAGAACACATCCACCGGCACCGACAGGCGCGGCTCAAAGCAGTCGAGCACGCCGGTGTGGTGGCCCACGGCGAGCGTGTAGTACAGCACGTCGCAGGCCTCCTGGGGAACGTCTTCCTCGGTCTCCACAAACTTACGCGTGAGCTCGTAAAAGACCACCTGGTCGGGCGCATGGCCCAGGCAGGGGTCGGCGACGCCCTCGGCGGCCTCATCGCTTGCGCGAGAGGCATCGCCAAAAGAACCGCCGAGCATGCCGGGGCCCGCAAAGTAACCAGAGCGGTCCGTGAGCTCCATCTAGCGACCTCCGGCCAGCACCAGATCCTGCAGCGCCGAGTACACCTCGACGCGGCGCGGATCGTCCTGCTTGTCGATGAGCAGCGCCATGGCACCGCGGATATCGCCCTTGGGCGCGCCCTCGAGCGTGTCCATAAACTCGTTGGCCAGGTCGCGGCCGTAACGGTAGCCGCTCATGGCGCGAGCCTCGCGCTCGATGGCAACGCGCAGCTTGTACGGCACGCCGGGGTGCAGGATATCGGCCTGCTCGCCGGCGGCCTCCACCGTGGTCTCGGCATGAAGCTTTTGGTCCAGCAGACCGAGCGCCATGGCAAAGCCGTAGATGGTCTGCGCGGGGCTGGGCGGGCAGCCGGGGATGTAGACATCGACCGGCAGGATCTTGTCCGTGCCGCCCCAGACGCAGTAGTTGTCGTAGAAGATGCCACCGGTGCAGCCGCACGCGCCATAGGACACCACGATCTTGGGATCGGGTGCGGCCTCAAAGGCGCGCAGGGCCGGCATGCGCATGGCACGCGTCACGGCGCCGGTGTACAGCAGCACATCGGCGTGACGGGGCGAAGGCACGACCTTGATGCCAAATCGCTCGACGTCAAAGACGGGCGTGATGGAACCGAAGATCTCGATCTCGCAGCCGTTGCAGCCGCCGCAGTCGACACGGTAGACGTACACCGAGCGCTTGATCTTCTTAAGAAGGGTCGCCTTGGCCTTCTCGATGCTCTCGTCGAGCTCGATCTTGGTCGGGCGGTACTGAAGCCGCTCGGGCAAAAGCGTGGGTTCGGCCATGGTTACTCCTCCTTCGTATCAAAATCCATGATGATGCCCTCGACCGGTGCAGGTCCAGCGGGGATCTCGGGCGCATCGGGGTTGAGCTCGCGGTCGATATACTCCGGGTTTACGCCGTGGCCGCCCAGATACTCCATGCCGGGGCCCTGGGGCTCACCGGACGCAAGCGTCTCGTTGGCAGCCATGCCGGCAGCGTTGCCGGTCTTTACGACCGAGGCCGCACGCAGGGCGTCGAGCTCGCGCTTGCACTCCTGGCACATACCGACGGTACGGGCGGCCTGGATGGCCTCCATGCCGCCGGTCTTTTGCAGCAGGCGCTTGGCGTAGTCGATCTCCTTGTGCGGGGCAAACGGCTTGCCGCAGCGCGAGCAGTGCTCGAGCGTGTAGACGCTCTTGCTGGTGAGGTCGTCCTTGCTCATAACGGCCAGCTCAAACTCCTCGGTGAGCTTGATGGCCTCCATGGGGCAGGCCTCCTCGCAGCGGCCGCAGAAGATGCAGCGACCGTAGTCGATCGACCAGGTGATGGTATCGGCCGCAAGGTCGGTGTCCATGCGAATGGCATCGGCCGGGCACGCCACGCCGCAGGCACCGCAGGCGATGCAAAGCTCGGCATTGTGCTCGGGCTTGCCGCGCATGTCCTTATTGGTGGGAAACGGCGCAAACGGGTACTTGACCGTCGCGTCGCCGGCCTTGGCGTTAACCTTCCAAAGCTTCAGCATATTAGAGCGCCTCCTCATCGAGCGGAGCGGCCATGGTGCCCTCGCCCGCAAGCGGAGACTTGTCGCGCCAGACGTTCTCGAACTGCTCCTTGTCGAGCACGTGGTCGCGCTTGGCGGCGACATCGGTCACCGTCACGCGGTCGGTGCAGGAGTAGCACGGATCGAGTGAGCCGACGATCAGCGCAGCGTCGCCCACGGTGTTCCCGCGGAACATGTAGCGCAGGACCGGCCAGTTGCTGTACGTGGCGGCCTTGGCGCGCCAGCGATAGCACTTCTGGTTATTGCCGAGCATGGCCCAGTGCACGTCCTCGCCGCGCGGCGCCTCGGTGGCGCCGATGGCGTACTTGTGCGGGGTGTACTCCCAATCCGTGGTGAGGATGGGGCCCGACGGGCAGTTCTCGAGCATGGTCTCGATCATGTCGATCGAATCGTAGACCTCCTGGATGCGAACGGCGGTACGGCCGAAGGCATCGCAGGTGTCTGCCGTAGCAGCATGCATCTTCTGAACATCCGGATCGGCGTAGCCGTCGAAGGGATGGTCAAAGCGCACGTCGCGGGCATAGCCCGAGCCACGCATGAGCGGGCCGACCGGCGAGAAGTCGCGTGCGATCTTGCGGTCCAAGATGCCGATACCACTCGTACGCTCAATAAAGTTGGGCGTGGAGAGCAGCACGTCGACGAGCTCCTGAACCTCGGAGCGCAGCTGGTGGATGGTCGTGAGCGTGGAGAGCTTCTGCTCGGCCAAAATGTCGCGACGCACGCCGCCGATCACGTTGAGGCCGTAGGTCTTGCGGTGACCGGAGAGCTTCTCGGCCAGGTCCATGGATTTCTCGCGGACGCGGAAGAACTGCTGGAAGCCGGAGTCGAAGCCCGTGTAGTGAGACGCCAGGCCAATGTTGAGCAGGTGCGAGTGCAGGCGCTCGACCTCGAGCATGATGGCACGGATGTACTGGGCGCGCGGCGGGACATGAATGCCCTGGGCGCGCTCGACGGCCTCGGCATAGGCCACCGAGTGGGCGCAGCCGCAGATGCCGCAGATGCGGTCGGCGAGGAACGTCACGGCATCATAGTTCAGGCGCGTCTCGGCGACCTTCTCCATGCCGCGGTGCACGTAGAACAGACGGTAGTCGGCGTCGACGATCGTCTCGCCCTCAACGAACAGGCGGAAGTGGCCGGGCTCGTCGGAAGTAATGTGCAGCGGGCCCATGGGGACGAGCGTCGTCTCCTTGCCCTTGGTATCGGCCAAGAACTCGTAGTTTTCCATGTCGCTCGCGGGAGCGGGACGGAAACGGTAGTCCATGGAGTCCTTGCGCAGCGGATACAGGCCGCTGGGCCAGTCATCGGGCAGCACCAGGCGGCGACGGTCGGGCAGGCCCTCGGGGATCAGGCCGAACATGTCGCGAAGCTCGCGCTCGCCCCACACGCAGGCGGGGACGAAGGGCGTCACGGACGGGAACGTCATCTTGGCGGGATCGACCTCGGTACGCACGGTCACCCAGCCGGGGTCCTCCCCCTCCATGGAGATGACGTAGTACACGGCGTAACGGCCGCACAGGCTGCGCTCATCGTTGCCGATGATCACGGGAATCCAGCCGTAGCGCTCGTAGTACAGGTAGTGGACGGCCTCGGGCAGCTTGTCCTGCTTGACGGTAATCGTCAGCTGGTCCTCGCACTGCCACTCGACCTTCTCGATGCAGCCCGGAACGGCGCGGCGCAGGGCCTCGACATGGCTCTCACAGCGGCGGGCATACACCTTGTTCTCAGTTTCAATCATTCGTTACTCCACCTCGCTCTGAGCGGTCTCGGTACCGAACACAGCGCGGTACATCGGCGTCGCGTGAAGTTCCTCGGTGCTCTGCTCGAGCACGATGCTAGTCGCGGTCTCCACACCGTGCACGAGAGGCAGCGGGGTGGCGATGCCAAACCACAAGATCATGACAGCCAGGATGATTTCGGGGATAAGCATGAGCGCCGGGGCCTCATGCTTGCCCATGCCCTGGGGCGCATGGCCGAATACCGACTTGAGTGCGATGCGGGTGAGCGCGGAGATGGCCACGGTAAGACCGAGGGCGACCACGACGACCAGCCACATGGGACCGGCGGTAACACCGGCGACAAAAGTCAGGAACTCGGAGATAAACATGCCAAAGGGCGGGAAGGCACCAAGACCGAGCAGTGCCAGGATGGCGAGCGCGGCGGTTGCGGGGGCAACCTCAACGACGCCCTGGATCTTGGCCAGGCTACGCGTGCCAAAGGCGTGCTGGATGTTGCCGGACACGCAGAAGGCAAGCGTCTTGGTAAAGCCGTGGAACACGCAGTGCAGCAGGGCCGCGGCGATACCCAGCGGGCCACCGATACCCAGGCACAGGGCGATAACGCCCACGTTCTCCACAGACGAGTACGCAAAGCGGCGCTTGAGGTCGTCCTGGCGAAACATCGAAAGTGCCGCCACCAAAATGGACAGCGTGCCGACGATCAACAGCAAAAGTTGCGGATACTCGGCGCCCACGGCCTGGATGGTAAAGCCGTAGAAGCGCATGATCACAAGCATGGCGCACTTAAGCAGCACGCCCGAGAGCAGGGCCGAGACGGGGCTCGGGGCCTGGGAGTGGGCATCGGGCAGCCAAGTGTGCATGGGGAACAGGCCGGCCTTGGTGCCAAAGCCGATCACGATAAACGCAAAAGCGAGGCGCATGAGCGTCGGGTCGAACTGGTCGGCATACGGCAGCACGCACGACAGGAATGCGGCCTCGTGGGCATTGGGAATCACGTCGGCGGCGTTGGCGTAGATCAGCAGCGTACCGAACAGGCCAAAGGCCACGCCGGCGGTGCAGACCATCGCATACTTCCAAGAAGCCTCGAGGGCCGTCTTGTTCTTGTAGATACCCACGAGGAATACGGTGGAAAGCGTGGTTGCCTCCACGGCGGCCCACGTGAGGATCATGTTGTTGGACAGGCACGCGAGCAGCATGGTGAACACAAACAGGCTAAACAGCGCAAAATACTGCTTGGCGCGCTCGGCGGGCATGGAGCCCTCCTCGATATCGGCCTTTACATAGGGCAGCGAGAACAGCCCCGTAAGAAAACCGATAAAGCCGATGAGCAGCACAAAGATGGCGCCCAGCGAATCGAGGTGAAACCACAGGCCAAAAGCGCTCGCGGTGTCGCCGCTCATAAGGACTTCACCGGCCGTCATAATCGACAGCACCAGGACGGCTGCGACGGAGACCAGGTTGAGACCGGCAAACACGTTATAGGACGTGTTCTTGGGCAAAAATGCCATGACCAGCGAGAACACCAAAGGAGTCGCGAGCAGGGCGAGAATCAACGTTTCCATGGACTACCCCCTCAGCTCGGACAGGTCGCGCGCATCGAGCGAGTGGGAGTCGTCCCAAATGCGACGCACGACGATGGACATGATGATGACGGCAAAGATGGCGTCAGTGGCAATACCGATCTCGATGATCTCGGGAGCGGTGGGGGCCAAAAGCGCGAGCGTCACATGGCTGCCATTTTCCATAAGGCAGTATCCAAAGATCTGCTTCATGATGTTGCGCTGCGAGATGATGCAGGTGAGGCCCACAAAGAAGTGAGCGAAGCTAATGGCGAGCGCAGGCGTTGCGACCTCGGCCGTGGGCAGGCTGATCTGCGTCACGACGGCAAAGCAAATCGCGACCTCGACGGCGATGATGCAAATGGCCCACGCGGGCTTAAGGCCGGCCTTGAGCGATGCGTCGCTCGGCTCGCCCATCTTCTTGTATGCGCGGTTGAGGATGTAAGGGACCAGGACGACCTTGGTGATAAAGGCAGATCCGGCCCACATAAGCAGCTCCTGCGCACCAGTGGTGACGCCGAGCGTGGCGAGAAGCCCCACGAGCACCAGCGACTGCACCGCATACCAGTGGATGGAATGTTTGATGTTCTTGGAGACAACCACCATGGTGGACGTGACGATCAGAAGGCCGCCAAGGATGTTGACGATCGAATAACCCATGTCGTTCTACCTCCTAACCGATCCAGCTGGCCGAAAGCGGGCCGCTGACGATGACCATGATGATGAGCACGATGAACACGAACGCCATCGCGCGGGGAAGCGGGGCTCCCGCAGCGACCTCTTCGCTCGGCTCGCCGGGCAGGCAATAGCCCATCCACTTGAGGAACCAGGCAAAGGTGGCGACGGTCTCGGCAACCATGATGCACACGAGCACCAGGATCGCGACGTTACCGGCACCCACAGAGAAGCCGCCGGCGATGATCTGGAACTTCGAGAAGAACGTGTTCATGGGCGGCACGCCGGCAATGGCGAGTGCCGCGACACCAAAGCCCACGCCCGAGATCGGGTACTTCTTTACGATGCCGCGAAGCTTGGGCAGCATACGCGTGCCGAGCGTAAAGGAGAACGAACCGGCGATCAGGAAGAACAGCGTCTTGGCGAAAGCGTGGTTAAAGATGTGGCACACGGCGCCATCAAAGGCCAGCTGGCTGCCAAAGACCGAAAGGCCCAGACCAAAAAACACATAGGAGAGCTGGGCGATCGTGGAGAAGGCCAGCAGGCGCTTCATGTCCTTTTGCGGCAGGTACATAAGGAAACCAAAGAGCATGGTGACCATGGCGTCGATAATGGCAACCCAGCCCACGATCTCGGGAATCTCGCCGGCAGAGACGAGTGCACGCGCGAACACGCACACGCCGACCTTAACCATCGAGGCGCCATGCAGGTAGGCCGAAACAGGCGTCGGCGCCTCCATGGCCGAAGGCAGCCACATGTACATGGGAACCTGTGCGGACTTGGCCCAGGCCGCAAACAGCACGAGCAAAAGGACGATAGCCTTGAGCTTGGCATCGAGGCCGGCAATCGCGGTAATGGCGAAGGTGCCGGTGTGGGCAAACACGATGGCGGCGCCCAGATACAGGCCGAGCGCACCGATATGCGTAATGATCAGAGCCTTCATGCCGGCCTTCTTGGCCGTAGGCGTCATGTAGTAGCTAATGAGGCCCCAAGAGCACGCACCCGTGATCTCAAAGAACACGAGCTGGCCCAAAAGGGTCGAGCTGTACACAAGGCCGGCCATGGCGCCGATGAAGGTCGCGAGGTACGCGTAGAAGCGACGACGCGGTGCGTCGGGATGCTCACGGTTATTCTCGCTCATATATGGAATCGAATAGATCACGACAAGCAGGCCGATACCCACAAAGGCGGGCGCGAGCAGCGTGCTCATGCGATCGAAGGTGAATCCCATGACGAGGGTCTGCCCAAACGAGATCAGGGGGACCTGCGTGTCGGGCATGCCGGCGCCAGCGAAATTCGCGGCGAGGGCGATGGTGCAGACCGTCGAGACGGCGGCACCCAAAACGCTGAACCACTTGGCGTACGGACGGGGGAACAGGGCGACGAGCACCGAGGCCACCATCGGGGCCGCGATAGCGACCAAGCCGAGAAGGGACAGACTGACTGCAAATGACATTGTTTCTCCCTTCTCCTACACGCCGACGACCACGAAGACAAACGCCAGAACGGCGATGCCCACGACGGCCCAGGTCTGATTGCCAAGCACCTTAAAACGCGAGCGCGAGCAGGAGTTTTCGATCACGCCGCATACGACAAAATCGATCAGGCACTTCACCAGGAAGATGACTGCACCCAGAACAGCGGCGGCGCCCACGGTCGCGGGCTCGCCCCAGGGGATGAAGATCGCGCAGAACCAGGCGACGACCAGGACCTGCTTCATGGACATGGCGAGCTTGGCCATCGCAAGCGACGGGCCGGAAAGCTCGGCGAGCGGACCTTCCTGGAGCTCCTGCTCGGCCTCGGCCTGATCAAACGGCAGCTTGCCGAGTTCCATGTAGCAGGCAATCGCAAAGGCGATGCCGGCGAGGATTACGGCGACCGGCGCGTCGATGGCGCCCGTCATGATGTGCTGACCCATGGTGGCGATGTCGGTGGAACCGCACACCAGGGCGGCGGCAAACAGCGCCAGCAGCATGGACGGCTCGATGAGCACGCTCATGAGCAGCTCGCGGACGCCGCCGATACCGGCGTAGGCGTTGGACGAATCCACGCCGCAGAGGGCGAAGAAGAAGCGGGCGAGCGCCAGGCTGTACATGATGGTGATGGCGTCACCAAAGACCGGGATGGGGCTTTGCGCCGTAAAGAGCGGCAGGCCCATCGCGAGCATAAAGGCGACGGCGAAGAACAGCGGCGGCATAATGCGCAGCGCAAAGCTCGCGTCCTCGCTCTGGGACTCGGGGCGCGCAAAGAGCTTGGCCAGGTCGCGATAGTCCTGCATGATGCTGGGGCCGCGACGGTTGTGCATCTTGGCGCGGATCACGCGGCCGAGACCGGAGAAGAACGGCGCGACGGCCATAACGACCACGCCCTGCAGAACGGCAAGTACGATGTTGTTCATGCTCTCCCCTCCTTAACCCATTTGCACGGCGAGCACGAGGAACACCACGAGTGCCGCGACGATGTAGCAGATATAGATGCTGTAGTTGCCGCCCTCGAGCTTAGTCGCGAGGTCGGCGAGCTTCTCGACACCCTTATGCGGGGCATCGACGAGAACCTTGTCGGGTACGGGCTCCACAGCCTCGGCCACACCGGTGAGCTTCTGGAAGAAGTGCGCGATGGACCAGCAGACGGCCGTGCAACGGTCGCGCAGCGTGTAGAGCGGCTGCATAAACCAGGACACCTCGGAGGCAAAGGTCGTGGCCACGACGGGCATATGCTCGTTGGGAGCATAGCCGCACGCCCACGGCTGGGACTTCTGCACCTTGCCGACGGTCTTGAGCTTGCGATAGCCACAGGCAAGGCCGACGAGCACCACGAGCGCAATGGCGATCGCGGGCGTGGAGGTGGCAGCGCCGGAGTACTGGTTCATGAGCTCCATGCCCTCGGCGGCAAACACGCCACCGTACGGATGCAGCACGGACGCGGCGACATCGACCAGAACGGGCGCGATCACGGGAGCGCCAATGCCCAGCACGACGCAGATGGCCGCGAGCAGACCCTGCGCAAACACCATGGGGGCGGGAACCTCCTTGGCATTGGCCGCGGCCTCGGAGCGGGGCGCGGAGGCAAAGGAGACGCCATAGGCCTTGACGAAGCACGTGACGGCCAGCGCGCCGGTAATGGCAAGCGCGACGGCAGCGAACACAGCCACGATCATGACGGCCTTGTCACCCTGCATGGCGGCATTAAACAGCGACTGATAGGTAAACCACTCGGACACAAAGCCGTTGAAGGGCGGGATGGCCGAGATGGCAAGCGCGCCAACAAGGAAGCAGATGGCCGTTGCCGGCATACGACGGAACAGGCCGCCCATCTTCTCCATATTGCGGGTACCCGTGGAGTACAGCAGCGCACCGGCGCCCAAGAACAGCTCGCCCTTAAACATCGCGTGGTTAAACGTGTGGTAGAGGGCGGCCATCAGAGCCAGGACGGCGATGCCGACAGAGTTGAGCGCCATGGCGGCCATGGAGGCGCCGACGCCGAGCAGAATGATGCCGATGTTCTCGACGGAGTGATAGGCCAGCAGGCGCTTGATGTCATGCTCCTGCAGGGCGAAGGCCACGCCGAGGACCGACGAGATCGCACCGAAGACCATGACCATAAGGCCCCACCAGACCTGAACGCCCGAGGCAGAGAGCAGGTCGAGACCAACCTTGAGGATACCGAAGATACCGATCTTGATCATGCCGCCGGACATGAGGGCCGACACGTTGGACGGCGCCTCGGGATGTGCCTTGGGCAGCCAGCCGTGCAGCGGGATAATACCGGCCTTGGCGCCAAAGCCAAAGAAGGCGAGCACGAAGCACACGGATGCAACCGCGGGGCTAAACTGCGTGGCGCGGAAATCCGCAAAGGCAAACGAGCCACCGGCGCAGTTGGTCATGGTGAGGAAGCTCGCCATGATGAGCACAAAGCCCACGTGCGCGATCACAAAGTAGAGCCAACCGCCATGGATGGAGTTCTCGTTCTCCTCGATCACGACCAGGAAGTACGAGGTCAGCGACATGAGCTCAAAGGCGACCAGGAACCAAAACACGTTGTCGGCGGTGATGACGAGCATCATGGACGCCACGAAGGTGTTAAAGAAGAAGCCGGCGCGGCCCTTTTTGCCCGGGTACTCATCAAAATAGTTGAGACCGTAGATCGAACCGGCAAACGCGAGCACCGAGATGAGCGCCACGAACAGGCCGGACAGCTGATTGAGCAGCAGCTGGAAATGGGCAAACGGGAAGAACACGATGGTGTCGACCGACGTGACATCGCCCAGCACGGCCTGGATACCGGCCACAAACGAAAGCACCGCGGCGACGGCGCCGATAAGGCAGCCGGCGGTCTTGGCGGCGTTATCGGCCTTGATCAGCAGAACCGAGGCGAGCGCACCGATGCACGAGACGGCAAGCGATGCGATAAACAGCGTCATGCTATCCATTGTTTACGCTCCCTTCTGCTTTCTCGGAGAGGCCCTGGGGCACAGCGGTAACGTCGACGACTGGACCGTTTTCGATCGAGCGCAGGCGCTTGGCCTCGTCGAGCTCGCGATCGGCCGCGCCGCCCATGACGGTCAGCGCCTTGGTGGGGCACGCCGCCACACAATGCGGGCCGTCCGGATCGAAGGCGCACAGGTCGCACTTGACAGCGCAGGTGTACTGGCCGGGAGCCCACGTAAGCAGGCTGCTCAGGGACTTAGGATACGAAGGCGTCGGGTCGCACATGCCTGCGACACCGGCGATAGACGTGCCATCGGGATGGATGGCTCCGAAGGGGCACGCGATGGCGCACAGCCTGCACCCGATGCACTCCTGCTCCTTGACGTGGATGCGATCGCCATCGTGCTCGATGGCATTCACCGGGCAAACCTCGGCGCAGGGGGCACCCTCGCAATGGTGGCAGGCAAGGGCGGCCGAAATACTGCCGGTCTTCACGAGCGCCAGGCGCGGCGTATCCTGAAGACCCTGCATCCGGTGGGCGTCGGCACAGGCGGACTGGCATGTTCCGCAGCCGATGCACCTCTCCGGGTTGATGTCGATGAAGCGGTTCATCCCCACTTCCTTTCAAAATAACGGGCCGGGCTCCCGAACGTACGGGACGCCCGGCCCAAAAAGCCAACGAGAACGGGGCTACACGATTTGATTCACGTGCGTCTCGTCGTCGAACTTGGCGGCGCCAGGCTCAACGTCCTGGGGAGCGGCGGCGTCGACCAGAGCCTGCTTGAGCTCGGTGTACTGACGCTCGACCTCGCCCTCTGCCCAAACCTGGTCGGCAATGGCGTCGACCTGGCAGGCGGAGAACTTATCCTCGGGCGTATGCGAGACCGGGTCGACCTTGTGCATGGTCAGCTCGTTGCACTTGCCGATCCACCACTGGTAGGTCATATAGACCGTGCCCTTGTTGATACGGTCGCTCACGTCGGCGCGGCTGTATACCTGGCCGCGGCGGCTGTGAATCGAGACGATGTCGCCGTTCTTGATGCCGCGCGCCTGGGCGTCCGCGGGATTCATGCGGACAAAGCCGGGCTCGTCGGCGAGCAGCGCCAGCGTCTTGCAGTTGCCGGTCATCGAGCGGCAGCTGTAGTGGCCGACCTCGCGGACGGTGCACAGGATGAGCGGGTACTCATCGTCGGGAAGCTCGGAGGGCGCCTCCCAGTCGTGCGCCATCAGGTTGGCGCGGCCGTCCTTGGTGGTGAACTTGCCACCAGCGAACATGTCGGGCGTACCGTGGTCGTTCACATCGGTGCTCTTGACCGGCCACTGGGCGTAACCGCCCTCGGGAGCCATCTTCTCGTAGGTCGCGCCCACAAAGTTGGGGCACAGGCTAATGCACTCGTTCCAGATCTGCTCGGTGTTGTCGTAGTGCATGGGGTAGCCCATGCGCGTGGACAGGTCCGCGAAGATCTCCCAGTCGTGGCGGCACTCGCCCTTGGGCGGAACGGCCGCGTCAAAGTGCTGGAAGCTACGGTCGGATGCGGTAAAGACACCCTCGTGCTCGCCCCAAGAGGTAGCGGGCAGGATGACGTCAGCGAGCATGGTCGTCTGCGTCATAAAGATGTCCTGGCAAATGAACAGATCCAGCTCGGAGAGCGTCTTGCGCATACCGGCCGAATCGGGCTCGGTCTGCACCGGGTCCTCGCCGTAGTTGTAGAAGCAGTGCACCTTGCCCTCGTCGACCAGGTGGCCCAGGTCGGTGAGCTTGTAGCCCTCCTCGAGCGGGAGCTTTTCCTCGGGTACGCCCCAAGCCTTGGCAAACTTGGCACGCACTGCCGGGTCGGTGACTTTCTGGTAGCCAGGGTACAGGTTGGGCAGCATGCCCATATCGCAGGAGCCCTGGACGTTATTCTGGCCACGCACGGGCGCGAGACCGGAATTGGGTTTGCCGATCTGGCCGGCAACGCAGGCGATGGAGGCGATGGTGTGCACCGTCTTAAGGTTCTGCTTCTGCTGGCATACGCCCATACCCCAGCCAATGATGGCAGAAGGCTTCGCCGTGGCGTACATCTCGGCAGCTTGGTGGATCAGCGCGGGCTCGACACCCGTGATGTCCTGTACGGATTCGGGAGTGTAGTTCTTGATGGTCTCCCACCACTCGTCAAAGCCGTTCGTGTGCTCGGCGACGAATTCCTTGTCGTAGAGGCCATCGTTGACCAGACAGTTGGCAAAGGCGTTGAGGAACGCAACATTGCAACCGTTCTTGATCGGAAGGTAGAGATCGGCGATACGCGCGGTTTCGATATGGCGCGGGTCGGCGACGATGATCTTGCAACCCTTTTCTTTGGCTCGCACGATACGCCTTGCGACGATAGGGTGCGAATCGGCAGGGTTATAGCCGAAGAGGAAAATGCAGCCCGCATCCTCCATACCGGGGATGGAGCATGACATGCAACCTGAACCAACCGTGTCCATCAGACCGAGGACAGTAGGGCCGTGTCAAGTACGGGCGCAGTTGTCCACGCTGTGGGTGCCGATGCACGCACGCGTAAACTTCTGCATGACGTAGTTCGCCTCATTGCCGCCGCCTCGCGAGGAGCCGGTGGTCATGACAGCGTTAGGACCATATTCGTCAATTATGGCCTGCATCTTAGATGCGGTGAAATCCAGTGCCTCGTCCCAGCTTACGCGCTCAAGATCCGCGCCCTTGGTGCGGCGGATCATCGGGTGCAGTACGCGAGGAGTCAAGATCTTGGTGTCGTTGATGAAGTCGTAGCCGCTCATGCCCTTAAGGCACAGCTCGCCCTGATTGGTGATGCCGTTGAGCGGTTCGGTACCCACGACCTGGCCGTTTTGGACCAAGAGGTTAAACTGGCAACCGGCGCCGCAATACGGGCAGATCACTTTATGCTTCTCCATGACACCCTCCTTCCTTTCTCTGCTACCGATTAATCGGTACGTATTTGACAATCGTTGGGCTTGTATGGCCGCCCGCCTACGCCTCGTTTTCGATGGTGGCGCGGGCACGCTCGGCAGTCAGCTCCGCCAGGCGCTCCTCGTCTACCAGGGTGAGGCCCTTGGTCGGGCACGCCTCGGCACACGCCGGACCGCCGGGACGGTCCACGCACAGGTCGCACTTGAGCACGAAGCTCTTGGTCTGCGAACCCACGCGCACGTCGCCCATCAAGACGGGGACCTGCGTGGTCGCCACGCTCACGGCGCCAAAGGGGCAGGCCATGACGCAGCTCTTGCAGCCGATGCAGTTGTCCTCGTTGACGCCGATACGATGGTTCTTTGGATCAAAGAACAAGGCGCCCGTAGGGCAGGCCTTGGCGCACGGAGCGTCCTCGCAGTGGTGACATGCCACCGGCGCGGAAATCTCGTAGGTGCGCGTTACGCGCAAGCGAGGTGCGGCGATGTTGCCGGGGATATCGTGTGCCTCAATGCACGCCGCCATACAGGTTTGGCACCCAATGCAGCGCGAGGAATCGGCTACGACTCGTTTATTGCCCATGTTGTTCACTCCCTCCTGAATCCCATGCCGGAGAGACCCTGTCGACGTTGCCCCGGACCGCCCGTGGTCCGGCATCGACGTATCGAGTGCATGCGGCGAAACAGGCACTCGGTAGAATTTCTCCAACGGTATACAGGTTGAATATACGCAGTTGCAGGGGGCAAACTTGAGCATAGGCCCTGCAATACGGGTGTATTGCAGGGGTTTTGGCAGGTTGGAATTATTCTCTAAAAGCTATAAAGGTGAGTGTATTACATGCGTACACCTCTGAGATTTTTACGCGCTCTCATTTTGGATGTACTACGCTTGTATTCGTGTTAATGGTTATTTACTTGAGCGAAATAAAGTAATCGTTATAAGATGCTCAAGTATCGGCACATGCCGCATTTGACCGACTATATTGCACGCTCATTAAGGGGGCCAGTGATGTCATCGACTCAAAAAAGAGCCATCCTGCAGGTGCGCATTCGCGAGGAAGACAAGCAGCATGCCGAGCGTCTTTACGACGCCATGGGCACATCGCTCGCCGAGGCTGTCCGTTTATTTGTCGCGCAAAGCATTTTGATGCGCAAACTCCCCTTTCAGCCGGTCGCCGTGCGCTCAAAGGACGGCACCGCCGCCTATGAATCGCTCAAAGCATATGGTGACCCCAATCGCCGCGCCGAGGAGCGCAATGCCTGGATTGAATACCTTGCCACAGAAAGTGACGATTCGATTTTGGGCCCCGAGGAAGTAGATATCCATGAGTAGCACCATCATCGACGAGACCGTCATCCTGCGCTACCTGCTTGACGACGACGAAGTTCTTTCACCACGCGCCGCCAAGGTCATCGCCACGCGCACCGCTCGCGTCTACCCCGAAATCATCACGCGCGTCGTGGTCACACTGCGAGACGTCTATAAGGTTCCCCGCGTTGAGATTGCTGCGGCCATGAAAAGGCTGCTCGATGACGTCATGGTCGACGAGCCCACCGTTGTCGCCCTTGCCGTCAAACTGTTCGGCAAAACGCATATGGACTTTACCGACTGCCTCCTCGCAGCCCGAACCGCCATCTACAACGATGATGTCGTGAGCTTTGGCAAGCCCATCATCCAAGGCATGATCGATTACCGCCGCAAGCGCCAAACCGCCGCCGATGCTCGCGACCGCGCCGCCGAAGCCCGCAGCCGAAGCACCGACTCCACCATCGACAAGCTCCGCCACCAACCCCGCAGCTAACCCCATCCCCTCCTAAGTTGCGGTGAAATACGGACTGTTTTATGTCTTTAAAGGCCTCAACAGTCCGTATTTCACCGCAACATATTGAAGGTTGGCTGCGAACGATTTCGCTATCGGGAGTCGGCGTAGGGTTTTGTTGCCGGAATGCCGTAACCGCGCATCATGGCACCGAACGATTCTACGTCGTAGGTGTCCGATAGCTTGAAATGAATGACGTTATGACCCATGGCACGCAAGTTCGCATCGCGCAATAAGGCGGCTCGATAGGTTTTTGCCGCAGCATGTTCCGAATCTTTTTGAGTTTCATCCTCAAACTTACCCAAACCATGAAGCTCTGCCAACATCCATGACCCATCTGGCATCTGCCAACCATAATCTGCCAGATAATAGCAGGCGTTTCCTGGCCGATCAATCTCAACCTGAAGCTCGGGCGCAACGACGCCTGCAAGGATCATTGCCGCTCGCGCCTCGGACTCTCCCCCGTTATCCGATCTTCCGTCCATATATTCGAACACGCCAAACGCACGGGAGA
This sequence comes from Collinsella sp. CLA-ER-H9, assembly GCF_040092295.1. Lineage (NCBI taxonomy): Bacteria > Bacillati > Actinomycetota > Coriobacteriia > Coriobacteriales > Coriobacteriaceae > Collinsella > Collinsella sp. CLA-ER-H9. The sequence continues at coordinate 24,247 of NZ_JBBNLV010000009.1, read as the reverse complement.
TGCCATGCAAACCGCGACAATTGGCCTGTGCATACGCACGCAGCTCCTCGCGGTCAACATCGTACTCACGAGCCAATCCATCGACGTAGCCAAGCGCATACCGAAATGCACTCGTGCGGGCAATATCGACCACCGTCCGATAGGGGTCTGTCAGCGTAAACGGGCCGAGACGCCATACCTCGCCCGGGCGCCATCGACGATACTCAACGAACTCATATGTATCGCGCCTTGAAGACCGTGGCAGCAGCACTTGCACTTTATCCAGAAGCGTATACGCCGAGCCGATGCCGTAGAGCAGCGCTGCCGTCGATCCGCAAAACACAGCATCCGGTTCAACGACCGCAATAGCGGATGCCAACTGAAAGATGCGATCTTCAACCCCAAGATTATTCCAATAGACCGGATCCGCATACACATGGTTGTAAAGACGAAGCATGAGCTCTTCCTGCATAAGCTCGCGAGCACGGCGTTCATCCCAAGGATCAATTGTTATAAGCAGCTGTCCATCTTGATGAATTCCAAGGACCGAGAATAGCATCCTTGCATATGACTGAGGAAAATGTTTGCCTTTATCGAGCATGGCCAACCCCATAACCATCACGGCGGAGAGAATACCATTACGCTATCGTATGCTTCCGTCCGCAGGCCTTGCCAAAAGCTGACCAAAAACTTGACGTCGCAGGTCAGAGCTTCAGAAAATATTTCCACTCTCGGTAGACGGTCACTACGACCCTCCCAACGGCATCAAAATCCAACCTTACAAATAGTTGCGGTGAAATGCGGACTACATGGGCCATAAAAGCCAAAAAACAGTCCGTATTTCACCGCAACTTAGGAGGGGATGTGGGGTCCCCGGCATGTATATGAAAATGGCTCTGGTTCCCAGAAGGAACCAGAGTCATTCATCTATCTTATGGAGCGGGCGACGGGAAGTCCAAGGGTTTGCTTCGCAAACCCTTGTTTCGCTGCGGGCCATTGGCCCTTGCGTGCTGCGCTGGAAAATGCTCACGCATTTTCTCAGCTTCGCACCCTGCCGGGTTCGATTCCCGTCGCCCGGCACGCTTATGAAAACGGCTCTGACACCAAATGGAGCCAAAGCCGTTAAAACTATCCTATGGAGCGGGCGACGGGAATCGAACCCGCGTCATCAGCTTGGAAGGCTGGGGTTCTACCATTGAACTACGCCCGCAAGATATGGTCGGGACGACAGGATTTGAACCTGCGACATCCTGCTCCCAAAGCAGGCGCGCTACCAAACTGCGCCACGTCCCGAAGGTGTTGAGCAGCTAAGGCATAAACCTTGCGTGTCCCAAAGCGAAGGAAATTATAGGGGAGACTTCCCGCCTGTGCAAGCGCAGAAACCCTAGCTCCTCGAATGTGCGACAAACTGGCTATGAACCAAACCGATCACAAACGCCGCCACAGCAACCGGCGCCCACGCGGCACCGATATCCGCCAGCGGCAGCACATCAAACGGTAGCCACGCGCCCGCAAAGAACGCGTCGCGGACCGAGGTGATCACACTCTGCACGGCAACCACGCCGCCGACCCAGACCCACACCTGCGGATGAGCGTCGCAAAAGCCGTGCACCAGGCCCATCAGTACCAGCACGATGGCAACGGGATACAAGGCGTTGAGCATGGGCACCGAGAACATAAGAATCACGTCGAGGCCCACGTTGGAGAGCACGCACGAAAACGCTGCGAACACAAAGGCGAGAACCGCAAAGGGACGGCGCATGGCCTCCTCGGAGGCCTCCGCTCCCCCTTCGACCACATACGTCTCGCAGAAGTAACGCGAGCAGCAGCTGATGAGGCCGATGCACACGTTCATGCAGGCAAGGAAGAAGATGGCGAAGACCACGACCGTGCCGGCAAGCCCAAAATGCATGGAGGCCGAACGGGCGAGGATGGCGGCGCCGTTGGTAGCGCCGGGCATCACGGTGCCGAGCTGCATGCCGGCAAGGCCTAAGCCGCAGTAGATGATGGCCATGAGCACGCCGGCGATAACACCGGAACGCGAGATCTCGAAGGCTACGCGCTTGTCATCGGTAACACCCAGCTCGTGGATGGTCTCGGCGATGATGATGCCGAAGGCAAGTGACGCGAGCAGGTCCATGGTCTGATAGCCAGTCAGAAAGCCCTGCACGGCAGCACCGGCATCGTAAGGGGCCTGCGGCGCGGCAGCCGGTCCCAGCGGCGAGATCACGGCAGCACCCACGACCAGCACGATGAGCGCAATGAGCGCAGGGCCCGTAATGCGGCCGAGCACGCGCGTGATGACGCCTGGACGCAGCGTGAGCGCAAACGCGACGACGAAGAACCCGATGGCAAACACCAGACGTGCCGTGCCGAGCGAAACGCCCTCGGGTAGCAGCGGCACCAGCATTTCGAACGCCGTAGAGCTTGTGCGCGGAATGGCCAGGCACGGACCGATGGCCAGGTAGACCGCCGCAACGAAGAATTCGCCAAACTTAGGATGCACACGCCCAGCCAGCTCTCGGGCCGTGCCAGCGAGCGCGACGGCGATAAATCCCATAACGGGCAGACCGATAGCGGCAATCAAAAAGCCGATCATGGCAACCGGCGTGGCAGAACCTGCCTGCAGCGCCAGCAGCGGCGGAATAATGAGGTTACCGGCGCCAAAGAGCATCGAGAACAGCGCAATGCCGACGGTAACGACATGGTCGGAACGCAGACCGCGCGGGGCGGATGAAGCCATAGGCACACCTTTCGGGTCGAAACAAAAACGGGACGGGCAAAATACCCGTCCCGCAAGTATAAACGCTCCAGCAGCTTTAGCAGGCTAAATTGCGCAGAGCATCGATAGCCGTGTCGACTTCTTCGGTCGTGTTGAAATACCCAAACGAGAAGCGGACGACACCCTGGCGCTCGGTATCTAACGCACGGTGCATGAGCGGAGCGCAATGGGCACCGGGGCGCGTCGCAATCCCCCACCCTTGCATGAGCGCGTCCGAGATCTCGGCCGAGTCGATATCACCCACGTTGAGTGAGACGATCGCCGAGCGCACGGGCTGGTCAAACGCACCGTAGAGCACAATGCCGGGGATTTCGCGAGCACCGGCGAGGAAGCGCTCTGCAAGCGAGCGCTCATGCGCCGCAATCGCCTCGACCCCGCCTTGCGCCTCGATAAAGTCGAGACCGGCAGAAAGTCCCGCGACGCCGTGACCGTTGAGCGTGCCCGCCTCCAGGCGCGTGGGCCACTCAAGTGGCTGCAGTGGGTCAAAGCTGTGCACGCCCGTGCCGCCCATGGCCCACGGAGACACGTCAATGCCCTCCGCCACGGCCAGGCCGCCGGTGCCTTGGGGTCCCATGAGCCCCTTGTGGCCGGTAAAGCACACAATGTCGAGCCCCATGGCATGCATATCGATACGCGCCGTGCCGGCAGACTGAGAGGCATCGACGATCACCAGCGCACCGGCCGCATGGGCCATGGCCGCCACGCGCGCAATGTCGACCGCGTTGCCGGTCACATTTGAGGCGTGCGTCACAACCACGGCACGCGTACCGGGCGTGACTAGCCGCTCGAGCTCGTCGTAGTCGAGCGCGCCGTTCGCGTCGCAGCCCGTATGCTCAACCGTCACACCCTGCTCCGTCGCCAGGCGATTGAGCGGACGCAGCACCGAGTTGTGCTCGAGCACCGTCGTGACCACGCGGTCACCGGGACGCACCACGCCACAGATGGCGGTGTTGAGCGCCGCGGTGGAGTTGGGCGTAAAACACACATGGTCCGCCCTCGGGCAACCCAAAAGGCGCGCAATCTTGGCACGGCAAGCGTGAATCGTACGAGCGGCATCGAGGGCACCCGACGTGGCGCCGCGCCCGGCATTGCCAAGCGAGCACATCGCCTGCGTCACGGTATCGATGACCGTCTGCGGCTTGTGCATGGTCGTCGCCGCGTTATCCAGGTAGATCATCGCACGACCTCCCACATGTCGATCACCGTAAAGCCCTCGGTGGGAACGCCTGCCGCAGCAAGCTCGCCGCGCAGCAGGTCCTCATCCGAAGGCTGTGCCTTCCATGCCAAACCGCAGCCGGCAGCGACCTCCCCGGGCACGGGAATTGTTCGCCCAGGAAGGCCGCGCTCGATGCACAGGGACTCGCAGCCCATGGCGGCCGCCGTGGTAGGAAACGTGATGACAAGCGCCGGGCGCTTCTCCCTCATGGCAACTCCAACCAATACGCTACGGGCGCACAACGCGCACGGCCTGCTCCATCTTCTCCACGATCACGTACATGTTGGTGACCTCGCCCACCGCCAGCTGGTCCTTAATGCCATAGTGATCGAGGCAGGTGCCGCAGGTTAGGATCTCAACACCCTGCTCGGCCAGACCCTTCAGGTCGTCGAGTACCGGTGAGCCCTCGACGGTGAGTTTGGCGCCGCCGTTATAGAACAGCATGGTCGCGGGCAGCTCCTCCTGCTGCGTCACGGCAAAGATGAAGGCCTTCATGAGCTTGTGGCCCAGCTCGTCGTCGCCGCGGCCCATGCAGTCGGTGTAGACGGAAATGACGAGCTTGCCCTTGCCGGCGCTGGCATCGCAGAAGGCAGCGCCATCCTGCTCGGGATCAGCCACGGCAACGGCGCCAGAGGTCGCCACGGTCACGTGCCATTCGACGTCAGAAACCTTCTCGACCGAGGCCGTGCAGCCCTTCTCCTGCGCCATCTTGGAGATGTTCTTGACGGCGGTCTCGTTATCGACCGAGGTCACAACCGTGCCCTCGCCATCAAGCTGCTTCAGGGCTTTGAGCGTCTTGACGACGGGCAGCGGGCAGGCATCGCCCATGGCATTGACTTCAATCTTGGTAGACATAGTATTTCCTTTCGAATTAATCGTTTTAGAACGGTACAGAGCTCAATAAACGTGTCGTTAACGGACAACGTGGACGGCAGGACCGCCTGGCACCGGCTCGCACACGCGACCGACAACGGCGGCGATACGCCCCTCGGCATCCAGACGGCGCGCAAGCTCATCCACATCCGCCGCGGGCGCCGCAATAAGCAAACCGCCTGAAGTCTGTGGATCGTACAGCGCATCCAACATGCCCGGCTCAAGGTCCTCGTCGGCCGTCACGCGCGGGCCAAAGAAGTCCTGGTTGCGGTAGGAGCCAGCGGGGATAATGCCCAGACGCGCCATGTCGAGCACCTGGTCAAAGAGCGGCACCGCCCCCGACGCAAGCTCAATCTGCACGCCCGAGCCCTCGGCCATCTCGCACGCATGCCCAATCAGGCCAAAGCCCGTAATGTCGGTGCAGCCGTGAAGTTCGAGCCCCTCGGCCAGACGAATCGGCGCCTCGTTGAGGGTGCACATCGAGTCAAACATGGCTGCGGCCTCGTCCTGCTCGATAAGCTCGCCCTTAATGGCCGTGGTGATGATGCCCGAGCCCACCGGCTTGGTGAGCAGCAGTACATCACCCGGGCGCGCCCCACCGTTGGCAAGCATGCGGTCGAGCTGCACAAAACCCGAGACGGACAGGCCGTACTTGGGCTCATCGTCGTTGATGGTGTGGCCGCCCGCGATGGTGCAGCCCGCCTCGACGCACTTGTCGGCGCCGCCCGCCAAGATCTGACCGGCCACCTCCACCCCTAGGCAGCTGGGGATGCAGAGCAGGTTCATGGCATGCGAGGGAGTGCCTCCCATGGCGTAGATGTCCGACAGCGAGTTGGCGGCGGCGATCTGGCCAAAGAGGAAGGGGTCGTCCACCATGGGTGGGAAGAAGTCGACGGACTGCACGAGGCCCAGGTTCTCCCCCACCTTGAAGACGCTCGCATCGTCGGAGGTATCGAACCCCACGAGCAAGTTGTCATTATGCACATTGGGCAAATCGCCCAGGACCTGGGCGAGGGCTCCGGGAGCCAGCTTGGCGGCTCAACCGCTCGCGGCCGTCATAGACGTGAGCCTAATCTGATCGTCAGCCATCGATACCTCCTCTCATCGGTCAATCATTTTCTCCCAGTATACGCATGAATGCGAGCCGACGGCGGATGCATTAATTGAGCGCCTGTGCGCGAATCGCCGCGCCGATCGCTCCGGCAAAGCGAGCCTGGGGCGAGGTGGTCACCGGCGACCCCAGTAGCTCGCCCAACCGCTCCACCACGAAGGCGTTCTCGCACAGGCCACCGGTCAGGTAGTACGGGGCGCCCGCGGCCTGCCCGGCCATGGTCGCCACGCGCGAGACCACGCTGTCGATCACGCCACGCGCAATGTTCTCGCGCGGCTCGCCACGACCGATCAGGCTGATGACCTCGCTTTCGGCAAACACCGTGCACATGCTGGAAATCTTGGTAGGCTCGCCGGAACGTGCCAGATCGGCCATCTGCTGCTGGGAAATACCTAGGCGGTCGGCCATGATCTCCAAAAAGCGCCCCGTGCCGGCGGCGCACTTGTCGTTCATGGCAAACTTGGCCACTCGGCCACTTTTAAGCTGAATGACCTTGGTGTCCTGACCGCCCACGTCGATCACGGTGCCGTGATCGCCAAACAGGCGCACGGCACCGGTACCGTGGCAGGTAATCTCGGTCACGACCTTGTGCGCATAGGGCACGGCGACACGACCGTAGCCGGTCGCGACCACGCGCACGTCGTCGGCCGTCACGTCGTAGCCGGCCGCTGCCAGCGCCTCGCGCAGCCGCTCGGAAGCATCGACCGAGGAAAACCCGGTTGGCTGCACGCACGTCCAGGCCACCGAACCCTCCCCATCGACCACAGCAGCCTTAGCCGCCGTAGACCCGATATCAATCCCGATCCCTATCATGGCTCTCTCCCAATCTAAACATCAAAGACAGCGGCGCGTTCAGGCGCCTTAGCTCTAGGTTTCTCAGGTACCGGAGATTGTCCCGAAAGAGGAGCGCAGCGTACTTTGGGTACGCAAGCGACGGTTTGAGGGGCAAGATCCGGTGCCTGAGGAAGCTAGAGAGTTTCGATAAAGGCAGCGATGCGCGTCTCGATCTGGCCCATGTCGCCGTTGCTGTAGTCGGTCTCGATCTTCATGTACGGAATACCCGCACCCTCGACGGCCTCCTGCATGCGCGCGCTCTCAACGTTGAAGGTGTGGCAGGCCTGTAACACGCTCTCTACCACGCCATCGACGTGGTACTTCTCGCACATGGCCAGCGTATTTTCCATACGACCGTCGTTGGGCGTCATGACCGAACAGTTGATATCCAGGTAGCGGTCGGCGATGGCGCGCAGGATGTCGGGAGCCTCCGGGTCGATCATCATGGCCGCCGTGCGCTCGCCCGAGCAGTCGTCCATGCACACGACCACACCGCCGTTGGACTCGATGGTGCGGCCGATCTTGTTGATCACACCGCCCACCGGGCAACCGGTGATCAGAATGCGCTTAGCATCCGCCGCAACCGGGCGCTCGCCCGCGTCGTAGGCCTCGCGCAGCTTGGCAACCTTTTGCTCCAGCTGCTGCGTATAGGCCTCAATATCAAAGCTGAACGTACCGGCAAACATAGTGCTCATCAGGTCGACGCCGCTCATGGCCGCCGGCTGGTTGGCCTGCAGCGCAAACATCTCGAGCTGGGCAGCACGCAGGCGATTGCGACGACGGACGGCGGCGCGCAGGTCGTCATCGGTAATCGTAATGCCGTAGAAGCCCTCGAGCTCCTCCTTGAGCAGGCGGCACTCCTCGTACCAGCCTTCACGCTCGTAGGCGCGATCGCGACCCTGCGGCAGGTGCAGAATGTGCGTGCGCTTGAGCTCGTTGAGTAGCTCGTACATCTTCTTCTTGCCGTCGCAGGTGGTCTCGCCGATGATCATGTCGCTAAAGTACGTAAACGGACACTTTTGCGAGTAGGCAAAGCCGTACGTCGATTTGATGAGCGGACACAGATTTGCCGGCAGCACCTTCTCGGCCTCGGGAATCACCTCGTCGGACGTACCGCACAGAGCGACACTTGCGGCGCCCGCGGCATCGATAATCTCGAGCGGCGTATAGCTGCACAAGAAGCCGACCAGGCGATTACCCGCCTGCTTATAATCCTTGACGCGAATAAACGCCGCCTTGCGCTGTTCGTTGAACTCCTCAAACGTGGACGGCAACGGCTGCTCAATATATTCCGACATATAGCTCCTTAACAAACCTTTTAACCAAACAAGGAAACGGCTTTCCCAGGTGCTCGAGGTTGCCGTGAAAGAGGAGCGCCGCGTACTTTGGTACGCAAGCGACAGTTAGAACGGCAAGATCGGGTGCCTGGGGAAGCCGCCGAGACGGATAGCCCTAAATGGTTTCCAAGAAAGCCTCGATCCTGGTTTGCAGTTGGCCTGCATCCTCGCCGGCGTAGTCGGTCGTGATGTGCATAAACGGAATACCGGCCTCCTCGGCGGCCTTCTCCACGGCAAACGACTCCATCTCGTAGAGCGTGCAGAACTGCAGGGCCACATCGACGATACCGTCGGCATGCAGATCCTTGGCCATCTGGACAATGTCCTTCATACGCTGGTCATTGGGCGTAAAGACGGCGCAGTTGATCTTAAAGTAGCGCTCGGCGATGGCGTCGAGCATCTCGTCGACCGTCTCGCCGGACTCGTCGATCAGGTCCTTGTAGTAGCGCGAGCCCGTGCAGGACTCCTCGCCCACCACGACGCCGCCGGCCTTCTCGATGAGGTTGAATAGCTTCCAGTTGGGCACGGCCATGGGCGTGCCGGTGTACAGGATGCGCTTGGTCCCCTTGGGCGCCACGCCCTCGCCGGCCTCGACACGCTGCTCGCACTCAGCCGCCATATCGTTAATGGCTCCGGTCAGACGCGGCGTGTCGTCCATAAAGGCGGCCTGAACGGTCAGCAGGCTGTCGAGACCGCTGATGGGCGCCGGGTCGGCAGCGCGCGTGGCAGCGAGGCGCTGCAGGGCACGGCGCTTCTCATTTACGGCGTGGATGGCGGCCTTCAGGCGCTCGGGCGTAATCGTGACGCCGCACTCTTCCTCGATCTTGGCGGCGAGCTTCTTGACCTCGGCCTTCCAGGTCACGAGCGTCGACTTGTCGTGTACGTTGGGGATATCCATGACGTACATGTTCTTTTGCGTGGCAAAGAACTCGTAGGCCTTCTTCTTGCCATCGCAGGTGTTCTCGCCGACTACCAAGTCGCTCGACTCGATGTAGGGGCAGACCTCGCCCAGCTTAAAGCCGGCAAAGCTCTTGATAAGCGGACAGGTGTTGCGCGGCAGATGCTCCTCGACCTTGTCGGTCGCCCAGTCGGCACCCGAGCACAGGCCCACGGGAATGCCGTCGCAGGCGAGCACAATCTCCTCGGGCACGTAGACGCAGAACGAGCCCACGATCTTGGTGGCCTCGCCGGCCTCCTTCTTGTCGAGCATCTCCTTAATACGGCCGCTGTGGATGTTGGTGGCTACAAAGTCCAGGTAGGACGTGGACTTGGGGCGATTGTTCTGCGTCAGGAACATATCGCCGTACATCTGGCCCACGGCGCCCAGCAGCATGTCGTGGTCGGCAAGATTCATGCCGAGGCTCTCCCACATCGGATGGAAATCGAATTCTTCAGCCATGACGGTTCCCCTCTCGAACCAAAAACGGATAACAGCGGTATCGATGCACGACGGACGGCGATTGCCCGGCCGTGCTCAAACCCGGAATTTTAGGGAACCTGCCTTGCGGACGGTTATTTAGTTGTGCGTCGTCTCTCCCGGAGCCGTGAACATACCTGCTCATATGCGGCTCCGAGCCATATACAGGGCACGCGCGGCAACGCGGCGAATATATGTCGTCTGCGGCATGTGCGCACCCTCCTTTACAAGTTAAGGTCAACTATATCAACGGTTGTCGTCCAGACGAACACCGCCGACATGCGTACGACAGCGTCGTGTGCCGTCGTTTAATAAATAATTATCTTAATTGATAAGAGTTTGTCATCCCTCATTCGTCGTGCGACAAGATAAAGCCGACGAGGCTTATATCCCCGACGGCATTACCCGGCGCTATCGACAAACCAAATGGATCCTGCTGGCATCAAAATGCATGCGCAGCGTCTCGCCTGCTTGCGGTAGCTCGTCGACAGGCATGCCCACTTTGTTGACCTTCCACTGCAGACGCGTGGGCGCATCGGCCCGCGGCGCATCCAACAGCACCAGGCGCTCAAAACGCGAATCGCTCACGCGCGCCACGTGCAAATCGTAGCTGTTGCGACCACGCTCAGCACGATTGTCAACATGGAAGTAGCTTGCGCGAATGCCCAGGTACACCACATTATCGGGAACCTCGCGGCCCACGTTAAAGGTCATGCCCCAGTCGAGGGCCTCAACTTCTTCGTCGCCAATCTTGCGCGCCCGGCTTGTGTTCTTGCACCCCGTCAGACGCAGCGCCGCCAGCGTCTGCGGACGGCGAACCACGTCCTCGATGGAGCCGATCTCCTCAACATGCCCGTTGCGCATCACGCAGATGCGCTCGCACAGACGGCACGCCTCGTCGATATCGTGACTCACGTAGAGCACGGTGCGGTTGCATACATCGAACAGGTCGAGCATGTTCTGCTCGAGGGCGCTCTTGAGGTACGCATCGAGCGCACTCATGGGCTCGTCGAACATAAAGATGCCCGGGTGCGCCGCTACCATGCGGGCGAGCGCCACGCGCTGCTGCTGGCCGCCCGAGAGGCGCGCGGGATAGCGGTCGGCAAAGTCGGCCAGTCCAAAGATACTCAGGTAGCGCTCGGCAAGTTGCTTGCGCGCCGCGGCGTCGCCTGCACCCTCAACGCCAGCGCACACGTTATCGGCCACCGTCATGTTGGGAAACAGCTGATAGTTTTGGAACAGCAGGGCACACTTGCGCTCCTGGGGCGACAGGTTGATGCCCGCCGCCGAGTCAAAAAAGGTCACGCCGTTGACGACGATCTTCCCCTCGTCGGGGGTCTCCACACCGGCAATGCAGCGCAGTGTACAGCTCTTGCCACAACCCGAGGCGCCCAGCAGCGCCACACACTCCTCGCCGGCCTCAAGCTGCATGTCGAGCATAAACCCCGGAAAGCGCTTTTTGATATCCAGGACAAGCGACATGGCCTATCGACCTCCCTTCGAGACGGCGTCATCGCGCATGAGCTCGGCCAGCGCCTCGCGATCGATACGCAGCGCATCGCCGCCGACTGGGTCGAGCGAATCGGCCTGGCCACCCAGCTGCTTGGCCTGCTTGCGCTCCGCACGGGAAAGGCCCCGCTCGCGATACTTTTGCGAATGAGCGGTGTACATATTGATGAACAGAATGACCAGGAAGCTGAACGCAATTACGACCACGACCCAAAAGAGGGCTACCGACGTGTTGCCCCCCATCCACTCAAAGTAGATGGCGATGGGAATGGTCTGGGTAATGCCGGCGTAGTTGCCCGCAAAGAACAGGGTGCAGCCAAACTCGCCCATGGCACGCGCGAAGGCGAGCACCGTGCCGGCGGCGATGGAGGGCCAGCCGAGCGGCATCATGAGCTTGGCAAAGATGCGACGTTCGGACCATCCCAAGGTTCGCGCGGCGTCGAGCATCTGCGTATCGAGGCTCTCAAAGGCACCGAGCGCCGTGCGGTAGACCAGGGGAAACGACACCACCACGGCAGATATCACCGCCGCGGGCCACGTAAAGACGATCGAGACGCCATGCGCGATAAGCCACCGACCGACCCCGGTCGAGCGGCCAAACAGCATGAGGAGCAGAAAGCCGCAGACCGTGGGCGGCAGCACCATAGGAATCGTAAAGACCGAATCGAGCAGGCCCTTGATACGACTCGAGGTACCCATAGTCTTCCACGCGGCGAACAAGCCCAGCGCAACGGAGATCAGCAGGGCAAGGCCGCTCGTTTTTATGGACACCCAAAACGGGCGATAGTCGATGTCGCCCAAAAAGGAGACCAGAGAGGTCAAGGGCCCCTGCTCATCCCGTAACACGACAGACGATGCCTCAACCATTTGAGCGCTATCAAGCCAACGCGCGCCGCCCTTGGCATCACCTGAGGCTGATGCAATCACCACATAGCGGTCCCCATCCGCACCGTGCTCGTCAAAGCCATAGGTATACCCGCCGGCATCAAACGTTGTTTCCGCCGTGACATACCAAGGAAGATCCATATCCCCCAGCTGCGCACCTCCCATGCAGTTTGCGCTGTCGAGCTCACAGACGAGGGCCTTGAGACCCGATACGCACTCGTTGTCCTGCGGATCCAATCCAAACTTCTCGACCGCCTTGGGCGATATCCACACCACAACGCGATCGGCAGCAGGCGCCACCACAAGGTCCACGTCCTCGTCAACGGGAAACCGGTAGCCCTCAGGCTGGCCTTCCATGGCACGAGCGGTCCCCTTGGCCAACCGCTCAAAACCCTCGATCCCATAGGAAAGCCCATGAGCGGTCGCAGCAACCTGGGCCCCGTCCTCAGCATCCCCAGCCAACGCAAATCCCGGCACACAGCAAAGCGCGAAGGCCAAAGCACAGGCGACAAGCATGCGGAATCTATTAAGCACGAAAAGCTCCAAGCGAATACAAGGACGGAGTGAAACACAAAACGATGGAATTATCACGCCAAGCCGCACTACGCGGAAAGCTCAAAGCCGTACTTAGCCCAAATCTTCTGAGCTTTCTTGTTGGTCAGGCAGAAGTCGATGAACGCCTTGGCCTCGTCGGCATGCTCGGAGCCATCGGCGACAGCGCCCGGATACACGATGGGCTTGTGCGAATCCTCGGGGCACACGAAGGCCTCCTCGATGCCGTCGTAGCGGAAGATGTCAGAGCTGTAGACAAAACCGGCCACGCAGTCGCCTGTGGACACATAGGCGGCGGCGGTACCAACTTTGTCGGCCAGCGCGACCTTGTCGGCGATCTCGGGAGCATACTCGCCGTCGTCGCCCTCGGTGCCGGTGTAGAGGCCCACGGAGGCCAGGGCCTGGTTGGCGTACTTGCCGGCGGGAACGGTCTTGGCGTCGCCAATGGCGATCTTGCCGTCCAGATTCGCGACGTCGTCGATGACCTCGACCTTGGTGTCGGAGCCCTCGGCGCGAATGATCACAAGGTCGTTGACGAACATATCCTCACGGGTGTCGGCATCGACGAGTCCGGCGGCCTCGGCGTCGTCCATGGTGCCCTTGGAGGCCGTGATGAGTACGTCAACCGTGGCACCGGCACGCATCTGCTCGACAAGGTCGCCGGAGGCCTTAAACTGCGTGTCGGCAAACGTGGTACCGGTCTGGTCGGTGTAGAGCTCCTGGACCTCGGGAAGGGCCTTCTCAAGTGAGTTGGCAGCAAAGACCTGAAGCTCGACAGCTTTCTTGGAAGATGCCTTAGCAGAACCGGTAACAGATCCGGCCGGCTCGGACGCCTTGTTGCTCGAGCAGCCGGCAAGCCCAAGACCGGCAGCGGCGACAGCAGAAAGCGAGACGAATCCGCGGCGAGAAACCATATCGAACATGTTCAACCCTTTCGGATCTTGTGCCCGGGTACCCCACCGCGGGCTTTAATCTGCAATCAGATTATACTTCTGCGAGAATAATGATAGTGAGAAATTATTCTCGCCAGAGAATATAGTTTCGAGTTGCCATACACCTTGGCGTCGCTTCGGCGGAAAACAAAGGCGGAGCAGCCGTTCAGGTCGCCCCGCCGCAGGTAAACCGCTTATTTGGCGTGCCCGCCGCCCGCCGTCATTTGGGCCGCATGCTCCAGCTGGTCGCTCACGGCCTCCCAGCTTTCGCGGGCCGCTTTCGTAGATCCCGGAAAGTTGATGACAAGTGTATACCCACGCTGCATGCACACGGCGCGCGAGAGCATAGCGCGGCGTGTCTTGGTCATGGAATACGCACGGATTGCCTCTGCAATACCCGGCACATCGCGGTCGCAGACGGCACGCGTCGCCTCGGGTGTCACGTCGCGCATCGAAAGCCCCGTGCCGCCACAGGTGAGCACGACATTGGCGTGGCACGCATCGGCGGCTTCCACAATGGCATCACCGATTTCGCTGACGTCGTCGCGCACGACCACATGCGAGGCGACCGTCCATCCCTGCGCCTCGATAAGTTCCTCGAGCGCGGCACCCGCCTCGTCCTGCGCAAAATCGCGCGTATCCGAGCACGTCACGATCGAAATCTTCAACTCCATAGCGTTCCCCCTATAGCACCGTTCCCTCGGGCAGGTCGACGCGAACAACGTCCACGACATCTCCCGCCCTGAGCTCGCACGGTCCTTCGTCAATACACAGCAGGCAGTTCGCACGCTGCATAGTTCCAAGCAGCGCCGAATTCTGCGTCTTGGCCTCGGTCACCAGCAGCTCACCGGTCTCGGGGTCGCGCAAAACCGTCGCGCGATCGAAGAAGCGTCGGTCCTGGCGCTTCTTCACGCCGTGCGTCAATATCGCCTGCTGCACGGGACGCATGCCTTCGGCAAATCCGCGCATCTTGCGAATCGCCGGGCGGGCGAGCATCTCAAAGCCCACATACGCCGCTGCGGGATTGCCCGAAAGCCCCAAATACGGCTTACCCCCAAGCAAGCCAAACGTAATGGCCTTGCCCGGACGCATCGAGATGCGATCGAACAGCACCTCGCCCTCGCGCCGGACGAGCGCCGTCACGAAATCGTAATCACCCGCCGAGGCGCCACCGCTCGTAATGACAAAATCGCACTCCTGCACGGTACGATGCACCAGCTCGGCAATCGCCTGCTCATCATCGGGCGCAATGCCGTAGAACACGGGCTCGGCGCCGGCATCGAATGCCTCGGCCATTAACGCCGAGGAGTTGGAATCGCGAATCTGACCGCGCGCCGGCAGCTCACCCGGCGCGACCAGCTCCGTGCCCAGCGAGATAATGCCCACGCGCGGAGCGGCATGGACCTTCACGCTAGCGTAACCGGCGCTTGCCAGTAGGCCGGCGCCCGCCGGAGCCACGACCTCGCCGGCGTGCATCACAACATCGCCGGCATGAGCCTCCTCGGCGGCAGAGCGAACGTTCTCCCCCACCTTGGCAGGCGCCGAGAAGCTCACGCGTGAGCCCTCGTTGCCATTGCCGTCAAGCACCTCGACAATCTCGTATTTCACCACGGCATCCGCACCCTCGGGCACCGGCGCACCCGTCATGATGCGGACCGCCTCGCCCGGGGCGATTGCGCCCTCAAACACATGGCCCGCGGCCTCGTGTCCGATAACGTCGAGCGTCACCGGCGCCTCGCCAGACGCCTGCACCAAGTCCGCCGAGCGCACGGCATATCCGTCCATAGCGCTGTTGGCAAACGGCGAGATGTCGATATCGGCCACCGCGTCCTCGGCCAAGGGAAGACCGGCGGCCTGCCACACGGGAATCTCGATGAGATCCGTCGGAACAACATGCGACAGAACAATCGACTGCGCGTCCTCCAGCGGAATGAGTTTCTCTGCCATATGCACCTCTTAATGCCACGGCGCACAACAGGAGCGCCGATTCTTTATGCTTGTCTCAGTATAATCCCCCGACGCACGACCGCGACTCGGCCTGTACCCGCAAATACACCTGTCGGTTGCAGGCCGCGAAACAGAATGGAAACCAACCCACCGGCTCGTCGCGTTTACCGCGTTTTATAATGCTTGCGTTACAACCTAAAAGAGGAACATATGGCTCATAACGACAAACCCGAAAGCGCAAACGAGGCGCAGGATCATTCCCAGCCGCTCGACGACGGCGGCCTTTTCTCCCTTAGCGACGTCATCATGGCAGGCAGGCAACAGCTCACCCGCTCCGAGCATCTCTTGGCTGCCGACACACTCCGCAACGCCCGCAACCTACTCGCGAGCGCTAAGTTGCTCGTACTCGTCGTCATCGTCTCGCTCGCCATGGGCGTTGCCGCTTGGGCGTTTTTGGCCTCGCTGAATATCGCGACCGACTATCGCGAGCACCATGCATGGGTCTACGCCTTGCTTCCTGTTGTGGGCGTTGCCACCGCATGGGTGTACAAAAACCACGGCCTTGCCGCCAAACGAGGCAACAACCTGGTCATCGACTCCGCTCTGGGCACACGTCTCATCCATATGCGCATGGCCGTCCTCACCTTCGTCTGCTCCACGCTCACGCACCTAACGGGCGGATCGGCCGGTCGCGAGGGAGCCGCGGTACAGATTGGCGGCACCATCGCCAGCAACATCTCGAGCCTCGCCCACCTCAAAAAGCATGACCACCACGACCTCATGCTCGCCGGCATCTCGTCGGCCTTTGGCGCCGTATTCGGTTCGCCCCTTGCCGGCGCGTTCTTTGGCATGGAGATGTGTTTTATCGGCAAGATCGACTACACCGCGGGCATCTACTGTCTGGTCGCCTCGTTTACCGGCTACTTTACATCACTCGCCCTGGGTACCGAGTACGAAGCGAATGTCATCGCCAGCGTTCCCAACATGACACCACGGACGGTTGCCATCGTTGTTATCAGCGCCATTATCTTCGGTCTGACGGCACGCCTCTTTGCCTGGTCGGTTCGAACCGTCAAAAGCCTGTACGGTCGCTTTATCACCAACTACCTTGCTCGCGCACTCGTGGGCGCGCTCGTGGTGCTCGCGGCATACGCGATGCTCGACGCCTGGAAGTATGCCGGCCTTGCCACCTGGCTCTCGGGCGCCGGGTTCGCCGGTAACACGACCCTTGCCGACGCAGCCATCAAGCTCGTGGTGACGGCGCTTACCCTGGGTGCGGGCTTCCAAGGCGGCGAGGTCACGCCCCTGTTTGGCATCGGCGCGGCGCTCGGCGGCTGGATCGGTTGCCTCGTCGGTATCGACCCCAGCTTTCTGGCGGCGCTGGGCATGCTCGGTGTTTTCTGCGCCGGCCTTAACGTGCCCATCACCACCTGTATGATGGCCATCGACCTGTTCCACGGCACGGCAGCCGGCTTCTTCGTGATCGTGGCGTTTATCAGCTATCTTGTCGGCGGCCACCGCGGCGTATATCCCGCGCAGCGCATTGTCTCGCCTAAACGCCGTTCGCTTATTGTGGATGAGGGCGGTACGGTAGCGGATGCTATCGAGCGCCACAACGACCTGATAGAGTAGACGTTAGTATTCGCCGTGCAGCCACAATCGGGGGCAATTCGACCTGAGCGCGACCGCACCGTCACGTCATACGCCAGGAGTCGCCCCATGCACGCAACTGATTTTGGTCGCACGCTCATAATCGCCAACCCTGCCGCCCAGTCGGGTGCGGCGCGCGAGGTCGCTGAGCGCCTGCAGCGCTTTTTGGACATGACCGCGCGCGCATCCCAGTTTGATCTGGTGCTAACCGAGCACATGGGACACGCCAAGGAGCTTGCCGCACAGGCTCAGGGCTATCGTACCGTTATCGCACTCGGCGGCGACGGCGTGATCCACGAGGTCGTCAACGGGCTTATGACACAGGATGAGGCGGTCCGGCCCGCTCTTGCCGTCCTGCCCGTAGGCTCCGGCAACGATTTTGCCCAAACGCTCGGTATCGATGATTTCTCCGGTAAGGATTTTGGCGCGCTGCTCACCTGCGAGCTGCAGCGTCAGGACATCGGGCGCATTCGCTCATGGAACCCCGCAAACGGCAGCGGCGAGGCTTCCGTTGTGTACTACGACCAGACGCTTTCGGTCGGCATCGATGCCGCCATCGGCCTGGGCACCACCGAGCTGCGCAAAAAGACCGGCTTGACGGGCGCGCCGCTCTACACCCTCTCGGGTCTGGAGCAGTTTGGCCTGCGCTATCGCAACTACCTCATGACAGTCAGCTTTGACGGGGCGCCCGCCGAGCGCGTGAGGGCGATTATCATGGCGATTCAGCTGGGCCCCACGTATGGCTCGGGCTATCGCATCTGCCCCGATGCCGACCCCTGCGACGGCATGCTCGACGTCTGCTACGCATGCGGCCCCGTCCCTCGCGCGATTGCCCTGCCTATGTTCCTCTCGGCCAAAGACGGCCACCATACCAAGTTGCCACCGGTTCGCATGCGCCGCTGCCGCCATGCCGAGCTCACCTTTGAGGAGCCCGACTACCCCATCCAAGCCGACGGCGAGCCCATCGTCGCCTCGCGCATCGAGGTCGACATCCTCGCCGGCGCCCTCCATGTCTGGCGCCCCACCCGCTAACCCAACCTAAGTTGCGGTGAAATAGGGACTGTTTATGCAGCAAGTGCCGCAAAACAATCCCTATTTCACCGCAACTTATGAGGAGGCTATTCGTCGCT
The DNA here is from genome assembly GCF_040092295.1 of Collinsella sp. CLA-ER-H9. Taxonomy (NCBI): domain Bacteria; kingdom Bacillati; phylum Actinomycetota; class Coriobacteriia; order Coriobacteriales; family Coriobacteriaceae; genus Collinsella; species Collinsella sp. CLA-ER-H9. The sequence goes on along the minus strand of NZ_JBBNLV010000009.1, from coordinate 6,093 downwards.
GCCCGGTTTGCGACGGTTGGCCTTTTTAATGGCGTTGAAGTGCTTGTCATTGAGCCTGCGCTGGCGAGAGCGCTGAGGCACCTTGGTCTTTACGCGTCGGCGCGGTGGACGCCCGCGACGCTCAAGCTCAGCGCGCAGCTTACGCAGGCAGCTGCTACGGTTTTGGAACTGACTGCGGCTCTCGCGCGCCGTCACGGTAATCCCCGTGGGCCCATGCTTCATGCGCACCGCCGAGTCCGTCGTGTTCACGCCCTGCCCACCCGGGCCCGTCGCGCGAAACACCTGAACCTCGCAATCGCGTGCCAACTCCTCGACCGACATCTCGGCATAGTGCGCATACTCACGCCATCCCATCTTGTTCTCATCCATATCAACACCTCCCCTCATACAAAAAATGTGACAAAGGGACAGTCCCTTTGTCACATCGCATACCAATCGCTTGTGTTGCGCGCTTAGGCGAAGGTGATCTCGCCGGTCTCGCAGTCCATATCGGCGATGCGGGCCAAGCTCTCGACGCGGAAGCCGCGCTCGCGGAGCTTATCGCCGCCGCCCTGGAAGCCCTTCTCCACTGCAATGCCAATACCGGACACCTCGGCACCCGCAGCCTCGCAGATCTTGATGAGACCCTCGAGCGCGCAGCCGTTGGCCAGGAAGTCGTCGATAATCAGGACCTTGTCACCCTCGGACAGGAAGCGCTTGCCGACGATGACCGGGTACTCCTTCTGCTTGGTAAAGGAGTAGATGGTCGTGGCATACTGCTCGCCGTCAAGGTTGATAGACTGCGCCTTCTTGGCAAAGACCACCGGCACGCCGCCAAAATGCTGAGCCGCGATGCAAGCCATGCCAATGCCCGAAGCCTCGATCGTCAGGATCTTGTTGATCTCGACACCCTCGAACAGACGGGCCCACTCGGCACCCATGTGGTCGAACAGCTCAACGTCGCACTGGTGGTTGAGGAAGGCGTCAACCTTAAGGACGTTACCGGCCTTTACGATGCCGTCATGGCGAATACGATCCTCAAGCTCCTGCATGGCGCAACCCCTTCTCGCGGCAACGATACCGCGCGATTAATAAACGTTGTTCGATAGTCTACCACGGACCGACCCCCGCCCGTCCCACAAGCCGCATCGCACCATAAAGCCGCAAGACCAGTAGATAGGCCGATTCGTGGCAAGCCTGCCTCCACAAGCTAATGGCGGGCGCGCACCCTCACCAAACGCACCATGGCAAGCGCAAAGCCCACGGCGGCCACAGCCATGAGCACGTAGAACACCGAACGGAAACCAAACAGGAACACATCCGGACGGCCTGCAACAAAACTGGTCACGGCCTCGCCCATCGCCACGCTCATCTGCCCATACAGGATATGCGACGCCGCCGTAATGCCCACCGCCATACCCGCATAGCGCGCTAGACTACCCAAGCTGCCTGCAAAACCGAGCGCCTCGCGCGGGGCCGAACCCATATACAGCGAGTTGTTGGGGCTCTGGAAAATCGACGTGCCGCACGACATAAACGCGGCACAGCACACGATCACAGGGATAGAAGAGTGCTCGTCGAGCGTGCTTACCGCAAAGAGACCGCACACGTACACGCCCAGGCCGACCGCCGTGGGGCCCTCGCAGCCAACACGGTCCGAAACCGTTCCAGAAAGCGGGCCGATAAAGGCATTCACCATCGGCAGTGCCAAAAAGAGCAGTCCGGAAATATCGGAGCTAAAGCCATGGGCGTCCTGAAAATAGAACGGCAGAATAAACTCGGATGCGCCAATGCCAACGAACACGATGAGCATGCAGGCAAGGTTGATGGTAAAGGCCGAATTTGCAAAGCAGCGACGAGCAGCCTCGATCAGGGACATGGGACGCTCGCCGGCCTCCGGCTTAACATGCGGCAGCGTGTAGAGCCCCACGATAAACGAGATGACGCCGATGGGCAGGTTGATGAGGAAGATGCTCTCCCAGGGAAAGCTTGTCACCAGCATGCCGCCGAGCACGGGGCCACACATCATGCCGAGGGCCACAAAGGTCGCGAGAATACCCATGGCACGACCTCGTTCGCGCGCCGGAAACGATTCGGTGATGATACCCATGTTGTTAGCCATGGCCGCTGCGCAACCGATGCCCTGAACAATGCGTGCCAGGATAAGAACCTCGAGCGAGGCCGAAAGGCCGCACAGCAGCGAACCGACCGAAAAGACGATGACGCCCAGCTGGAACACATTCACCTTGCCGCGCACATCACCCAGACGGCCAAACGGCAACATAGCCACGCATGTCGCAAGCAGATACACCGAACTCACCAGCTGGATGCGGTCGAGGCCCACGCCCAGCTCCTTTTGCATCACGGGCAGCGCCACGGTCACGACGGTCGAATCCAGACACACCATAAACGTCATGATGAGCACGGTAAACAGAATCGCCCATTTGTTCTTGCCATGGGTGTCGCCCTCTAGAGCAATGTGCTCGCGGCGCAGCTGCTCTGCAGTTTTCTCCATATCCATCCTTTCGAGTGGCCCAACGCAAAAAACGGGGCCCCAATCGCCTGCAAACAGCCGCGATTGGGGTCCCGCCTACGGAATCGGAACGAAAGGTCGCCGAAGCTTTCTGCCAGCATCGGCACCTTGTAAGGAGCTAGCCTAGCACTGCTCGAGCGCCTGCTCAAGGTCAGCAATCAAGTCGGCCGTGTCCTCGAGGCCGCACGACAGGCGTACCATGTCGGCGGAAATGCCACAGGCGATGAGCTCTTCATCGTTCATCTGGCGATGCGTGGCGTTGGCCGGATGCAAGCAGCAAGTGCGGGCGTCGGCCACGTGCGTGGCGATCTGGGCGAGCTTGAGGCTCTTCATAAAGGTCTCGGCCGCCGCGCGACCACCGTTAAAGCCAAAGCTCACAACGCCGCAGGTACCGTTGGGCATGTACTTCTGAGCCAGGTCATAGTACTTGTCGCCCTCCAGGCCCGGATAGCTCACGAAGCGCACCTTGGGATGACTCTGCAGGAACTTGGCAACGGCCAGGCCGTTCTCGCAATGACGCGGCATGCGCACATGCAGGCTCTCGAGCGAGCTGTTCAAGAAAAACGCCGCCTGCGGGTTCTGCATAGGACCAAGATCGCGCATGAGCTGCGCGGTAGCCTTGGTAATGAAGGCGCCCTCGCGACCGAACCTCTCGGCATAGGTCACGCCGTGGTAGCTCTCGTCGGGCGTGGTGAGACCCGGGAACTTGTCCGCATGGGCCATCCAGTCAAACTGGCCATGGTCAACGATCACGCCGCCCAGATAGGCAGCATGTCCATCCATGTACTTGGTAGTGGAGTGCGTAACGATGTCGGCGCCCCATTCAAAGGGACGGCACATCACGGGCGTCGGGAAGGTGTTATCGACCATCAGCGGCACGCCGTGGTCATGCGCAGCCTTGGCAAAGCGCTCAATATCGAGCACGGCAAGGGCGGGATTGGCGATCGTCTCGCCAAAGACGAGCTTGGTATTGGGCTCAAAGGCTGCCTCGAGCTCTTCATCAGTGCAGTCGGGGGCAACGAACGTGCAGGTCAGCCCCATACGGCCCATGGTGTGGGCGAGCAAGTTGTACGTGCCGCCATAGATGGCAGAGCTCGCGACCACGTGATCGCCGGCACCGGCCACGTTAAAGATCGCGAGGAAGTTCGCAGCCATGCCCGAGCTCGTGAGCATCGCGGCAGTGCCGCCCTCCATCTCGCAGATCTTGGCGGCAACCAGATCGCACGTGGGGTTCTGCAGACGGCTGTAGAAATAGCCCGACTCCTCCAGGTCAAACAGCTTGCCCATGTGCTCGGACGTGTCGTACTTCCACGTGGTGGACTGGTAGATGGGCACCTGACGCGGCTCTGCATCTCCCGGGTGATAGCCGCCCTGAACACATGTAGTACCGATGGTCTGCTCGCTCATATCTAGCTCCCTTGCCTGGGTTACGTTTTATTCGGTTCACGATACCGCTACCGCACACCCCTCTCAACCCATCCCCAAGGTGGGTTATGAGACAAATTGATCCGGGGCATTTATCTCAAGCCTTGGACATTTGCTCGATAGATAAAAATGAGGCATACATGAAGCTCTCGATGATTACATGCACCGGCACGGGTACCATAGGCGGGTACACCGTGACCAAGGAGACAACGATGAAGCAAATCGATACGGCCCAGCTCGACATCACCGCCTGTCAGGCTCAGGCTGCCGAATACCACGCCCGTGGCTTTAACTGTGCACAGGCCGTCGCCTGTACGCTCGCGCCTGCCGTCGGGCTCGACCCCCAGGTCGCCTTTACCCTCACCGAGGGCTTTGGCGCCGGCATGGGCGGCATGACCGAGACCTGCGGCGCCATCTCGGGCGCCGTGGCCATCATGGGCTTCGTGATGAGCGACGGCATGGAAAACCCCAAGACCAAGGGCCAGACCTACAAGCTGTCGCGCGAGATTGCCAAGCGTTTTGGCGAGAAGAACACGACGACTGTCTGCGGCACGCTCAAGGGCATCGGATCGGACAAGGGTCCGCTCCGCAGCTGCCCCGGCTGCATCGACGATGCCGTCGAGATCGCCTGCGATGTGCTAAAGCAGCTCGCCGAGTAAACGGCGGCAACAGAAAAACGACGGCCGGCGCACTTGGGATTCATCCAAAAGCACGCCGGCCGTCGCCGTTAGAACTCGGCAAATTCAGGAGCGCCGACCTCAATCTCCTCGCGCCCCGCCATAAGCTCGCGCATCTTAGCGCAAAACGGCTCCTGCTCCCCCGCTTTAAACACCAAATGAAGTGTCACGGCATCCGCGTAATCGGTATCCGAAACCTTGGCACCCGAATCCTGCGCCAAGCGAAGCACCTGCTCATACTGCGGATAGGCCACATGCACGTCAACAGGCACGACGCTCGTCATCTCGACGATCTGCCCGGCCTCCTGAGCAGCGGCCACCGCCGTCTGCGTCGCCGCGGTATAGGCGCGTACCAAGCCACCAGGCCCCAACAACGTGCCACCAAAATAGCGCGTCACTACGCAGCAAACATTTTTGAGTCCCGCACCGCGCAACACCTCGAGCGTCGGCATACCGCTCGTGCGGCTCGGCTCACCGTCATCGCTCTGGCGCTCGCGTCCATCGACCAAAATCCACGCGGGTACATTATGTCGAGCGTCGTAATGACGCTTGCGAACCATCTCGATGAAGGCATTCGCCTCATCCTCGGACTCAATATGGACCAGCTGGGCAATAAACCGGCTCTTGCGGTCCACAAACTCGCCCGAAGCCTCAATATTCGATTGCAGAGTAAAATAGCTGTCCAACAAAGCCCCTCAACAACAAGCGAAGCAACAAACAGCCTCAATAATACGGCAAAGGCCGTACCGATAACCCCAGTAAATAGAACGGAACCGTCGATGATTCCGTCAACGAAAGCGAGAACCCGTCAGCGCGAGCAAGGTGCCTTGAAAGACGAGGGCATTGACCTTATGGTCATGTCCGAAGGCTTGAAAGGCAGATTGCCGCGCTGACGGGTTCGCAGCGTCAACATAGTTGCTGAGTGGGCCTATAAGCCGGGTTCTGTCGTGAACGGTCATTTATCTTGTCTGCACGTTACCGTGCAGCTCCACGCACGCTACCCGAACGCGGACCGGGCCGGCCCATAGCGTTCCTATTCGCGCTTGCTCCGGATGGGGCTTGCCAAGCCGCCGTGTTGCCACGACGCTGGTGGTCTCTTACACCACCGTTTCAGCTTTTCCCTTTACGCCTTGCGGCGCAGGTGGGAGTCTTCTTTTCTGCGGCGCTTTCCGTCGGATCACTCCGCCCGGCCGTTAGCCGGCATCCCGCCCTCTGGAGCCCGGACTTTCCTCACGCGTGCTGCAAGCAGCACATCGCGCGACCGTCTGGCCCACTCAGCAGTGCAAGAGTGTAGCACACCGTTGCCGCAGGCAATGGCACAACACAAGCGTTCGACACGATAAACCAAGAACCCTTGATTATCGACTTCATTCGAACACCTCCCACATTCATCCGCACATGTGCGGATGAATGTGGGAACCCGATACCCTGAGGGCCGGATCGGCCGGCCCCGGGAGATCGGAGGACGGCATGTCCGGA
>NZ_JBBNLV010000008.1:0-94149 GCF_040092295.1 Collinsella sp. CLA-ER-H9 | reverse complement strand
TCCGGACATGCCGTCCTCCGATCTCCCGGGGCCGGCCGATCCGGCCCTCAGGGTATCGGGTTCCCACATTCATCCGTACATGTACGGATGAATGTGGGAGGTGTTCGGATAAAGTCGATAATCAAGGATCACCACTCCGTAAAATTTTTTCAAATTGTCGCTTGACCCATCGGGGGCTCGCGTGCATAATAATCCGTGCGTTGCGGCGTTACCTCAGCTGGATAGAGGGTCTGACTACGAATCAGAACGTCATAGGTTCGAATCCTATACGCCGCACCAATTGACTTTAAAGCTCCCGGCAACGGGGGCTTTTCTTATATGGGAGCATTGCGGAGATTCGAACCTCGGTCGAAGCCGGAGTGGATGCGCGGAATCCTATACGTCGCACCAATAGACTTTAAAGCTCCCAACAACGACTGCTCTTCTATATCGCGAGGCATCGAAGATCGCACCAAGCCCTCCAAATGAGTAAAAACTAAATTCAATAACTTTTTTTGAAAAAATGCTTGACCATTATTCAGTCCATGTGCATAATAATCAACAAGTCGCGGCGTTACCTCAGCTGGATAGAGGGTCTGACTACGAATCAGAACGTCATAGGTTCGAATCCTATACGCCGCACCATTTGAGATTAAAGCTCCCGGCAACGGGGGCTTTTCTTTTACGTAAACACTGCATGGATTCGAACCTCGGTCGAGGCGCGAGCGTGAAGCGGACGCGGAGCGTCCGTAGCGAGCGGGCGAGTCCGCCGGCGGGCGGGCGAAGCCGGTGCGGATCCGCGAAGCGGATGCGCGGAATCCTATACGCCGCACCAATTGAAATTGAAAGCCTCCGGCAACGGGGGCTTTTCTTATGGGCAGGCGTCGCATGGATTCGAACCTCGGTCAAAGGGGACTATTTCTCATCGACTCGTGTAAGATTTCGAATATGCGCCTTGGTGAGCCCGTGGCGCGCTCTTTCTTTAGACGACCGATCAGGGTGATATTTCGTGGCAGAGCGTCCGACATACAAGCTCAGGTTTCTCGATCCCAAAAAGCGCTTTCCGGCCATGCCCGAGCAGCCTGCGGGACGCTCGTATGGCGTGGTTTGGAAGCTCTTTGACGAGGACCCGCATGAATCATGCTATGTCGTCGAATTCGTCGGCAAAAGCCATGTGTCGCTTTTGGGCTACGTGAGCGTTTCGGGTGAGGTCTATAAGGTGGACCGTCCCGTTAACGAGGTATCGCTGCCCGACGATCCCGACATGCAACTGATTCTTGACAAGTCCGATTCCAATATCGGTGAGATTGCGGTCAGGGGCGCCGATGGGACGATGCATTCCCGGGCGCGAGTCATCGGCTCTCCCGAAGGCACCATGCGCGAGCAATCCGATCGCGAGACGTGGAATTCGACACGCAGCCTTCGCTACGGCGAGTTCATGGCCTCGATGTTCTTGCGTTACGTGGTATTCGCCGATTCTGAAAACGCTGTCTCAAGCACGGCAGACGGTGACGGCCTCGACGAGGGCATGAAAAATGCCGTCGACAAGATCAAACTTGTAAAACTCCCCGAGCCGGTTGAGGTACTGCTGGGTTTTGATTCCACGCCGCTGCCCGATGCAATCGAAACGTTGCTCTACCGCATTGACCATACAGATAATCCAAGTGGCATTGAGCGCTATGCCGCCGCTTTGATGGGCGAAGTCAATCTGCCTCGCCTGCGCACCATTGCGGCCAAAACCGAAATGAGCCTGGCGCGCATCGATCGCTCAAGGCTCTTCTATCTCAATTTTGACCGTAGCCTGCTGGACCAGGACGAGATCGATACCCTGCTTGCCGTCGAGTGCCGCCTGAACCGCCTATCGGGCATTCTTGAGCGTATTGGGGCAGGGTTGGGCCCCGTTGCCTCGTCGCCGAGCTTTGAGGGCTGCTCGCTCTTTGACCTATGGCACATCAGCAAGACGACAAACGACGTTCCTCGCCTGCTCGAAACGCTGTCGAATGACAACCCGTGGGCCAAGCCGGGGACGGTTGCGTGCCAGCCGGGTGGCGAGTGGGACGTTCGCACCCGCTTTGCACGTATCGTAGAAGCGCTCAACGTGGTCACGCGGCTCGACTACACCTATCGAGCGAACGTCGCCGAGGGCATCATGCTGGTGCGATTTGGCCGCACGGTTGTCGATGCTATGCCGCAGCGCGAATACGATGCTCAAGATGACGCCTGGCGCGAGGTGGATGAGCCTAAGCGCGCAGCATGGGCCACCGAGCACGATGCGCGTATTGCGCTTACACTCGCAGCGGCATGCTTTGCCTCGGGTGCTCGCATCACGCGCTGCTACGTGCAGATTGCGGCTCCCGACGGCGAGCAGGGCGAGCGCGTTGTTAAAACGTACTCCTTTGGCCGTGCGGCTTATCTGGCCGATTGCGTTTCTGTCGCCAAGGATCTTGAGAGCATGGATATGGACGATATGCCGTGTAAGCGTGTGCTTGAGGCGTATGAGGCAGATGCACCGGACATGATTGAGCCTGCAGAGGTTCACGCCCGGCCACGTGATGACCATCGTCCACTGCCGCCTGCGCTTCGCGATTTGCTGCTCGCTGATACGGCTGATGAGCTTGAGGTCATGGAGGAGGACGATGACCCGTATGTGGCGCGCGTCATTGAGTTGCGCGAGCGGGCCAAAGTTGACCGTGCGGGTGCGTTTGAGGGCTTTTCTCGCCTTGTCGAGGAACTGGAAGCCAAGTGTGCTGTTGCTGAGCTTTTGGCGACGGGCCCGGTGCAGACCCAGTTCTGCGACAACCAGCTGGTGCGCATGGTGCTGCCGGTGATGGAGGAAGACCGTTCCGTGCGTATCCTTCGCGCTCCCGATGCGCTGTATTTTGCCCAGCACGAGATCTGCAGCTTTTACGCCGAACAAGAGGACTTTGAGCGTGCACTGCCCGAGGTGCGTCGTCTCTACGATTTGGCGCGCTCGTCCATGCAGTCTCACTTTGCCCTGATCAACGTGCTAGCACGCCTGGAGCGCTATGACGAGATTATCGAGGTGGCGCGCCACGGCCTGCGCATCGCCAGCGACCGGCCTTCGATCGGTTACCTGTTCTATCGCCTGGCGTTTGCCTATTGGAACTGCGACCAGCTCGAGCTGGCGCTGGCGTGCTACCGCCTGGTGCCGCGCGGCGAGGAGTCAGGCGGCAGCGCGCAGGAGGAGATGCAGGGCCTTATGAACGAGATGGGCGTCATCAAACCGCCCACGTTTGAGGAGGCTGTCGAGACCATCCGCAAGGCAGGTCTTGAGCTGCCGCCGGTGCCCGCCGTGACCAATCAACTCGCGGATGCTGCCGTGCAACTCGTCGATAACGGCTTCTTTTTCTTGGCGCGCGGCTGCATCTATCAAATGTGGCGCACCATGGGCAACGACGAGCTCGGCTCCCTCAACCGCTCGCTGGGGTAGGAGCGGCATAGAAGGGCTGGACCGCGCTTGTCATCCCATTTGCTCGCCATGCCGACAAAACGAAGGGGCTACTGCTACCGGCGGTACCGGGAACATTTGCGTATAGATAAGGTATAACGAATTTAAGTCGTAACGAATTAAAGTACGAATTACTGTATCGAGCAGGTTGCCGACAAATTGAATGGAGCCATTTGTATTGGCTCAGGTGGGTGGCTCCAGCAGGACCGGTAAGGTCAAAAGCGGCTAGGTCTGCTAAACCTGTTAAACTCTGCTAAAGTTGCTAAACTTTGTTAAAGTTGTTAAAACTAGCAGAGGAGGTTCGAATGTCGAAAGCCATTAATCCCTTTAAGCCAACGGCGGGCATGAATCCGCCTGAGCTTATCGGACGTGACGCTGTTTTGGATGATTTTGCCGAGGCCCTTGAGAATGGTCCTGGTGCCCCCGATCGACTCATGCGCATCTCGGGCGTCCGAGGCACAGGTAAAACGGTGCTTCTCAATGCATTGGGCGATCTTGCGCGAAAAAAAGGATTCGAGGTTGTTGACGTCGCCTCGAATGCCGGTTTTTGCAGTAGAATCCTCGAGGCTCTACAGCGAAATGTTCGTCTTGAGTCAATGTCGATTCCCCCATCTATTCGAGGAGTCAGCCTTGGCTCCGTTGAGGTATCGAAGTCGGCATCTCATCTGGGCGAGGCAATGTACGATGCCGCGAAGCGCGGAGGTCTGCTCATTACGCTCGACGAGATTCAGGATGCCTCAACTGAGGAAATGCGCGAGCTGGGCAATGAGATGCAGCTTTTGATTCGCCAAGGGGCGAATGTCGCTTTTGCATTCGCTGGCTTGCCAACATCGGTGGATGGCGTGGTGGTTGATGATACCCTTACGTTCCTTCAGCGGGCAAAACATATCGAACTCACTCGTCTCTCCGATTTTGAAGTCGGCGGATCGTTTGAGGATACAATGAGACGAGCGGGCAAGGAGCTCGATGAAGACGCCGCTGAGCTATTAACAAAGGCGTCAGCAGGCTATCCCTTTATGGTCCAGTTGGTCGGATATTACGCTTGGCAGGCTGCTGCGCGCAGCGGGGCGGAGAGCGTGAACGAAGGGTCCGCGCGTACGGGTATCCAAGCAGCTCTTGATAGCTTTAATGCTATGGTGATTGCCCCGGCGCTGCGCAGGGTTTCAGAACGACAGTTTCAGTATCTTGCGGCAATGGCTCAATGCGAGGGCGATGAGATTGCCAACGGTGATATCGCCAAAAAGATGGGGCTGCCGGCGAACAAGGTCGGCTCGTATCGTAAACGTCTCATCGATGCGGGGTTGATTGAGCCTGCGGGCTATGGCTGTGTTTCGTTTGCAATTCCGTATATGCGTGACTATTTGTTGGAGGCGGTGCGGGAAAGGTAAAAATGGAATCGCTCCAAATTCCCTCTTGCCCATCCTCGACTGTTTGGTTACTATAGAACGGCTGTTACGGAGAGCTGACCGAGAGGCCGAAGGTGCTCGCCTGCTAAGCGAGTATGCCCCAAAAGGGCATCTGGGGTTCGAATCCCCAGCTCTCCGCCAGTAAGACTTTAAAGAAGGGTTCCGAAAGGGACCCTTTTTTAGTTGAACCACGTTAGCTGGGGATTCGGGCTTATAGGACATAATGTGTGTCCACGTTGGGGGCATCGGCGCAGGTCGATGCCCCTTTTTCAGCCGCTTAAATTCCGTGCCCGCTTTTAACCGCTCGGACAGAATGTGTGTCCGGTTGCCTATCGTTCCCGCAGGTAGATAACCTTTTCCGGAACCGTTAAATACCCTTTCGGAAGAGGTGCCCATGAAGGCCGTTTATTGCCCCTACTGCGGCGGTCGGACCAAGCGCAACGGCAGGACTTCATCGGGGTCCCAGCGGTGGAGGTGCACGTCCTGCGGCGCGTCGACGACGGTGAGGTACGACGACACGGCGACGAGGCTGGACGAGTTCCTCGGGTGGCTCCTCTCCAAGGACTCCCAGGCGGCGATGCCGGGCGGCGGGCGTTCCTTCAGGCGCAGGACGGCCGAGTTCTGGGAGGTCTGGCCCATGCCCGTCCCCGACGGCGAGCTGCACCGCGTGCTCTACGTCGACGGGATCTGGGTCGCGCGCGACCTCGTGGTGCTCATATGCTGCAGCGGCGAGCGGGTGGTCTCCTGGTACATGGCGAGGTCGGAGAACTCGAGGGCGTGGTCGGCCCTCATGGCGCCGATCCCGGCGCCCGAGGTAGTCGTCACCGACGGCGGGAGCGGGTTCGCCAAGGCCGTGCGCGAGACCTGGCCGCGCACCAGGGTCCAGAGGTGCACCTTCCACGCCTTCTCGCAGGCCAAGCGCTACACGACGACGCGGCCGAAGCTCCAGGCGGGGCGCGAGCTCTACCTCATCGCGCGCGACCTCATGGGCATCGAGACGCTGCACCAGGCCGAGCTCTGGGTCGAGCGCTACCTCGACTGGTGCGGGTTCTGGGCCGACTTCCTGGAGGACAGGACCGTGGTGGACGGCAGGAGGGCCTGCACCCACGAGAGGCTGAGGCGGGCGCGCTCGTCGCTGTCGTCGCTGGTGTCGGCGGGGACGCTGTTCACCTACCTCGACCCCGCCCTGGCCAAGGCCGGCCCGCTGCCGTCGACCAACAACATGATCGAGGGAGGGGTGAACTCGCAGCTGAGGGCCGTCCTGCGCAACCACCGGGGGCTGACGTCGGTCAAGCGCGTGAAGGCGGTGTTCTGGTGGTGCCACGCGCACTCGGGGGACGCGAGGACTGCGCGCGAGAAGCTCGCCACGATGCCGACCGACGCGGACATCGACTTCCTGTTCAGCGTCTACTCCGCCTCGCCGTCGCGCGAGGACGGAGGGCCGGAGTGGGGCGACAGGGCCGTGTGGGAGGACCTCCACCACAGGGACCCGTACCCGTTCTGGCTGGATTAATGGATGGAAACGGATGTTCTATCGGGACACACATTATGTCCTATAAGCCGGGATTCGAACCCTCAAAAAAATGAAGCGCCCCGTTGGACGCCTCATTTGGTTCGATGTGATAACGCTTTGGCCCTACACCTCAGGAGCCTTGGCTACGGTTTCGCTCTCGGCTGTGAGCGGGCGGTTGTCGATGCGGCGGCCCAGGCGGTCGAGCTTCACGAGCAGCCACTCGATGGGATTGAGCCCTGTTCCTTCCTCGTCGGCAACCAGGTCCATGACGGCAATCTTGGTGCTGCCCTGTTTAAGCGTAACGCTGCCCACCTTGTCGCCCACATGCACCGTGCCCGAAAGATCGTCGTAGCTAACCTTTTCGGTCACCTCGCCGGCAAGGGAAAACACGGTCGCTTGCGCCGTAGGATCGGCGAGTGTGGCGTCGATCGTCTTATCAGTCCAGTCGGTTTGACCAATGCGCGCCATAAGCGGGTTGCCGTTGGCGGTCTTTTCCTGCGTGTTGGCGATTGCGACCGTCACCTTGTGACCGTAGTACCAATTGGCAAGGATTGCGGTATCGGTAAAGCGCTGGTCGGTGGTGGTGGAGTTCAAAACGACAGTGTAGATCTCGTCGCCATCGCGGTTGTAGGCACCCGTAAAGCAATAGCCTGCATCGTCGGTAGTGCCGGTCTTGCCACCGATGTTGCCATCTTGGCCCAGCAAATAGTTATGCGTGTCCATGGAATGCGAATGGTCGGTGCCGTCGGCGCCCGTGACCTCGATCCAGGAATCCTCGCTCGCTACGACCTTGCGGATCGTGTCGTTTTTCATGGCCTCCTGCATCATCAGCGCTACGTCGTGTGCGGTTGAGTGCATATCGCCAGCCCACTCATCAAAGTCCAGACCATGCGGGTTTTCAAAAAGCGTACCGGTGCAGCCGAGCTTCTTAGCGCGCTCGTTCATGGCCTTCACAAATGTGGCCTCGGCGTCTTTGGTCTTAGGGTCGATCTTCTTGCCCATATATTCGGCGAGCACGATGGCGGCGTCGTTGCCCGAGGGAATCATCAGGCCGCGCAGCGCCTGCTCCACGGTAAGCTCGTCGCCTTCGAGCAAGCCGGCGGTCGAATTACCCACGGTGGCTGCGGCGTTGCTCACCGTGACCTTCTCGTCCATCTTGCAATTCTCAACGGTTAGGATTGCGGTCATGACCTTGGTGATCGAGGCGATTTTGACCTGCTCATCGGCGCCGCGCCCATAGTAGACGGTGCCGTCTTTGCCCATGACGAAGGCATTGGTCGCATCGATATCGGGTAGATTTTCGGCCGTGATGCCGCGCGCATCGGCGGTTTTGCCACAGACATTGTCGGTCGTGAGCACTTGGGCGCCGGCGACGGTGGGCACGCCAGCGGCAAGGGCGATAGCGCAGACAAAGCCGGCGGCAAGCTGGGCTGAGCGCTTTGTAAAAGAGGTGAGGGACTTCACAGATTTCGCTTTCGACGGGATGGTCTCTTCTGGAACTAGAGTATATCGTTTGCCGGCATCGGCGATCATCGCGTGCGTGCGCGGCCCACATCCGCGCCCGAACGGGCACAAGGGTGCTTAAGGCCGACTTAATCACCCACGCTTGTTGTGTGTGACGGGCGCCCCCTCGGGCATAATGGAGCGCGAGAGGAGCACGCATGAACGAACGCATACTGGTAGTTGATGACGAGAAGGCCATCGCCGACCTAGTTGGCATCTACCTTACAAAAGAAGGCTTTGACGTACAGGTCGCCTATAGCGGGGCCGATGCTGCCAAGGCAATCTTGGAGCAGGAGTTCGATCTGGCGCTGCTGGATGTCATGCTGCCCGATATCGATGGCTTTGAGCTGTTGCGTACGATCCGTTCCAGCCATACCTATCCCGTGATCATGCTGACGGCGCGCGATGCCCAGCAAGACAAGATCGAGGGCCTTTCGCTTGGCGCAGACGATTATGTGGTCAAGCCGTTCCGTCCGCTGGAGCTCATTGCACGCGTCCATGCTCAGCTTCGTCGTTATACCAGCTACGGCAGCCGCGCACAGGCGGCCGAGTCGCCGATCATCCAGCTCGACGGCCTCGAGATCAACCGCGACGCCCGCTCTGTGACGGTGGACGGTGCGCCGGTGCGCCTTACGCCCATCGAGTATTCCATCTTGCTGTATCTGGTCGAGCATCGTGGTAGCGTGGTGCCCGTGGAGGACCTGTTCCGCGCGGTGTGGAACGAGGACTTTATGCCCGGCTCCAACAATACGGTTATGGTGCACATTCGCCATCTGCGCGAAAAGATTGGCGACGATGCCCAGAAGCCGCGCTTTATCAAAAACGTCTGGGGCGTCGGCTACATAATCGAATAACGCCTTTGATGGTTGGGGAGTAGATATGACAAAAGACGATAGGCGGGCATTCGAGGTACCCGATCGACTCTTTGAATACGTAAGGGCGGTCGTTGACAACCGTGCGTTAGCGACGGTGCTGCTCTTTTTGCTGAGTCTGCTGCTCATCGGCATTGACAATATCGTTGGCATCCTGGCAGTTCTACTCATTGGCTTTTTGCTGATTGATCGATTCGAAATCGTTCGCCGCTGTGTGGTGATCGGCGGCGCCGCGTGGACTATTACGTTGGCGATCGGGTCCATGGCGCTTGGCGGTATTGGCGAGCCCGTATTCTTTGACGCCGGCTTTGTGTTCAACATGCTTGGATTTGTGCTGGCGCTTGCCGTGTGCGTCCTGTTCTTCTGCGGACGCGCCCTGTACTACCAGGGTTACGAGCAGGGCGAGCTGCACGCCGACCGCGTGATTGCCGCCCGCATTCAGGATCGTCTGATCGATAACCCCGACACATGGGACAACATTGACGGCGACTTCCTCGAGGTCGAGGGCGCGCTCAACCGGGCGCGCGATTGCGAGCGTAGGGTTCAACAAGCCCTGCGTGACGAATCGCACCGCAAAGATGACCTGGTGACGTACCTGGCGCACGACCTGCGCACGCCGCTCGCCAGCGTGGTGGGCTACCTTTCGCTCTTGCAGGAGGCCCCCGATTTGCCGCTTGAGCAACGTGCACGCTTTACGGGCGTGGCACTCGACAAGGCCCACCGGCTCGATGCGCTCATCGAGGAGTTCTTCGACATCACGCGCTTTGATTTCCACGATATCGTGCTCACCCGCAGCTACGTCGATTTGGGGCTCTTACTGGCACAGGTGGCCGACGAGTTCTATCCCATTCTCAACGAACAGCATAAAGAAGCCCAGGTTGATATCTGCGAGGATCTGACGGTGCTCGTGGACGGCGACAAGATGGCTCGCGTATTCAACAACATCATGAAAAACGCCGTTGCCTATAGCTATGAAGGCTCGATGATCACGATTGAGGCCAGACGTTTGGGTAACGGCGGCGTGCGCGTACGATTTATAAACCAGGGCGATCCGATCCCTGAGCCAAAGCTCAAGGTGATCTTTGAGAAGTTCTATCGCCTGGATGCGGCGCGTGCGACCAATCGCGGCGGCGCTGGGCTGGGTCTCGCCATCGCCAAGGAGATTGTATGCGCGCATGGCGGCACCATCGCGTGCGAATCGACGCCCGAGCATACCGTTTTTACCATCGAGCTGCCCGCCGCGTAGCGTAGGCGCCCTTACAAACACCTGACAATGCGCTCACGTGCGTATGAGCCGCGGTTTCTACTATCGATACTGCTGAATTGATATCGACGTGGAGGTATGCGGTATGACGGCTGGTGTGGCTATGGAGCCCACGGAGCTCGAGGAGCTAATGGAGGCGCGAGCCGAGGCTGCGCACGAGCGCGAAGTCGGAGACGCGACGCGCCCCACGGCGCAGGACCTTGCCGCCTCGCCGACGCGCATCGACGTCGAGGGCCTCGACCTGTTCTATGGCGACCACCACGCACTTAAGGACGTGTCCATCAAGATCCGCGACAAGCAGATCACCTCGTTTATCGGTCCTTCGGGCTGCGGCAAGTCGACGCTGCTACGTTGCTTTAACCGCATGAACGACGGCATCAAGGACTGTCACATAGAGGGCAAGATCGCGCTCGATGGCCAAGATATCCTGGGCGACTACGACATCTGCCGTCTGCGCCAGCGCGTGGGCATGGTGTTCCAGCGTCCTAACCCGTTTCCCATGAGCATTTATGACAACGTCGCGTACGGCCCCCGTGGCATGGGCGTGCGTGATCGCGCTGTGTTGGATGAGCTGGTCGAGGATTCCCTTCGTCGCGCCGCGCTCTGGGATGAGGTCAAGGACAAGCTCAAGGAGTCGGGCCTGGGTCTTTCGGGTGGACAGCAGCAGCGCCTGTGCATCGCCCGCGCACTTGCCGTGCAGCCCGACATTCTGCTGATGGACGAGCCGACCTCGGCGCTCGACCCCGTGTCGACGTTGGTGGTGGAGCAGCTGGCCTGCGAGCTCAAGGAGACCTGCACGTTGGTGGTCGTGACGCACAACATGCAGCAGGCCGCGCGTATTTCCGATTCGGTTGCGTTCTTTTTGCTGGGTGAGCTGGTGGAGCACGCGCCAACCGCGCAGCTCTTCAAGAATCCGACCGATCCGCGCACGGCGGATTATTTGACGGGACGTTTTGGCTGATACCATCTCGTAAAGGTACCTTTAGGGTTAAGATGCGGTCATGCCGGCCGCAAAGGGGTTCAACATGATCTATTACGTCGAGGACGATGACAACATCAGGGATTTGACGGTCTATGCGCTGCGCAAGCAGGGGATCGAGGCCGAGGGCTTTTCGTGCGATGGCGAGTTTAAGGCTGCTGTGGCGCGACGGGTGCCCGATGCTGTCCTGCTCGACATCATGCTGCCCGATACCGATGGCCTGGCGATTATGCGTCGCCTGCGTGCCGATCGCCTGACGGCGACGGTGCCCATCATGATGCTTACCGCCAAGGACACCGAACTCGACAAGGTGATGGCGCTCGATGGCGGTGCCGACGATTACCTGACCAAGCCGTTTTCGCTCATGGAGCTTGCCAGCCGTTGCCGTGCGCTGCTGCGTCGCGGCGGCATGGTCAAGCAGGCGAGCGATGTGCTCAGCGTGGGCGACATCGTGCTTTCGCCCAGCCATCGCGAGGTGACCGTTGCCGGCGAGCCGCTTAAGCTCACCCTGCGCGAGTTCGACCTGCTCGAGTACCTCATGCGCAAGCCCGGCGTTGTCTTTACCCGCGAGTCGTTGCTGCAGAGCGTGTGGGGCTGGGACTTCGACGGCGGTTCGCGCACCGTTGACGTGCACGTGCAGACGCTTCGCCAAAAACTGGGCGAGCATGCCAGCGCCATCGAGACCGTGCGCGGCGTGGGCTATCGCCTGGCCGAGCCTTCTGCCGGTGATGGTGCCGAAGGCGACGACACCGCGGCCACCGCATCGGAGGAGTAACCCGTGGTCTTCGCCCCCCAGGGAAAACATACGCTGTCGCACCGCGTTTTTGTGACGATCTTTGTCTGCGCCATGGCGGTTATCGTGGCGTTTACGGTGCTGGGTGCGTTCTTTGTGCAAAACACCTTGGCGGATGCCACGAGTGCCAATCTGGCGCAGGAAACCGAGCTCATTGCTGCCGCCCTCGACGAGCAGCAGGAGCCCATCCCGTTCTTGCGTAGCCTCGATCGCGAGGACTTGCGCATCACGCTGATTAACAAGGATGGATCGGTTGCCTACGACAACGAGGCGTCGCCTTCCACACTGCCCAACCACGGCGATCGCCCCGAGGTCATCGAGGCCTTTGAGAATGGTTCGGGTTCCGCGGAGCGTGCAAGCTCTACGCTCGACGAGATTATGCTGTATCGCGCCGTCGCCCTTGATAACGGCCAGGTTGTCCGCTTGGCGCAGGCCCAGCCTGGCGTTGCGGCGATTTTGCTGTCGATGGTGGCGCCGATGCTGCTTATCGCAGCAGCGGGTGCGGTACTCTCGTTTTTCATGGCGCGCCGCGAGTCCCGTGCCATCATCGCGCCGTTACAAGAGGTGGATTTGGACCACCCGCGCCGTAGCTATGAGCACGCCTATGCCGAGATGGTCCCCATGCTTGAGCGTATCGAGTCGCAGCGCCAGGAACTCAAGCGCCAAATGGCGGTGCTAGCGGACAACGACCGTATGCGCCGCGAGTTCACGGCGAATATCACCCATGAGCTCAAGACGCCACTTACGGCGATTTCGGGCTATGCCGAGCTCATCGCAAACGGCATGGTTGAGGGCGAGGATGACCTGCGCAACTTTGGCGGTCGCATCTATCGTGAGGCGGGCCGCTTGGCAGCGCTTGTCAACGATATCCTTACGCTGTCTAACTTGGACGAGGCCGAGCGTGCAACTGAGGGCGAGGCGGTGCCCATTGGGTCCACGGAGCCTATTGAGCTCTCGCGTGCCATCTACACGGTTGAGCAGCGTCTTGAACAGGTTGCCCGTCAGGCGAATGTGACGATAAGTCATGAGACCAAGCCTGTGGTCATCGAAGGCGTGTCGCGCTTGATTGACGAGCTCATCTACAATCTGGCAAGCAACGCCATTCGCTACAACCAACCTGGCGGTACGGTCACGCTGCGCTGCGGAACCAACGATGAGGGCCGTCCGTACCTGTCTGTTGCTGACACGGGTATCGGTATTGCGCCCGAAGAGCAGGGTAAAGTGTTCGAGCGTTTTTACCGTGTGGACAAGAGTCGTTCTAAGGCGCGTGGCGGAACAGGCTTGGGTCTGGCCATCGTTAAGCATGCCGCCGTGTATCACCATGCTTCGCTCGACCTATCGAGCGAGCTGGGTGTGGGGACTACCATCACGGTGACGTTTCCCGTACAGCAGGACGAATCATTTGCGTAGCAATGCAGCAAACGTGTTGTTTTGACGCCGCACCGGGGTTGCCGATGCGGCGTTATTATTGCGCAACATTGCCGTATGTGCTGTATCTTATGTATAGAGTTCGGACTTGGCGGAAAGATGCGATATGATACGAGCAGTTTTGTCGATATGAACTAGGGAAATGAAAGGCAAACTGCATGACCCTTCTCGAACTGTTCCAGCTGCTTAAAAAGCACCTCAAGCTGGTCATCGCCCTTCCGGTGATTTGCGCGGTCGCCATGGGCATCGTGTCCTTCACCATGATGGACAACACCTACACCGCCACGACGAGCATGTACGTTCTCGCCAAGACCGACGATAGCAGTCAAATGAGCTACACCGATCTTTCGGCGAGCCAGATGCTTTCCAACGATATCGCCACGCTGCTCGATAGCGATAGCGTTAAGGGTGGTGCTGCCAAGGATCTGGGCCTCGCCGATCTGGACGACTACAAGATTTCCGTTTCCTCCGAGACCACGACGCGCGTCATCACGCTTTCGGTGACGGGCACCGATGCCGAGGAGACGGCAGAGGTGGCAAGGGCCATGGCCAGCTCGGTGAGCACGGTCGCCCAGAACGTCGGCGCTGCCCAGAGCATCAACGTTATCGATAAGGCTAAGACCCCCGAAGCTCCCAGCGGCCCCAAGCGCGCGCTGTACGTCGCCGTTGCGTTCCTCGCCGGTATCTTTATCGCAGTTGCCTATGTCGTTTTGGCAGACATGCTCAATACCCGCATCCGCGGTGCCGAAGAGGCAGAAGAGCTCCTGGGTATTCCCGTTGTTGGCCGAATTCCGGCTATGAAAGGTGGTAAATAGGCATGGCTAAGGCAAAGAACACCGATAAGCTCGTTGTACAGAATGCCGCCAAGACCCTTCTGGCCAACATCCGCTTTGCGAGCGTGGACGACCCCATTCGCACCATCACCGTTACCTCCTCGATTCCCAACGAGGGCAAGTCTACGGTTGCCATTAACCTTGCTCAGGCAATCGCCACGAGCGGCAAGTCCGTGCTCCTGGTCGAGGCCGATATGCGCCGCAGGTCCCTTTCCGATATGCTCGGCGTTCGTTCGCGCGGCGGACTCTATGCGGTCCTTTCCGAGCAGATTTCCATTGACCAGGCAATTGTCGAGACGGGTCAGAAGAACTTTTACTTTCTCGATGCCGAGCCGCATATTCCCAATCCTGCAGACATCATCGTCTCTCATCGCTTTTCCAAGTTGGTCAAGGCACTGTCTGCTAAGTTCCAGTATGTCATCTTCGATGCTCCTCCGGTCGGCACCTTCATCGATGCTGCCGAGATTGCCAGCCTGACCGACGGCACGCTGTTTGTGGTGCGCGAGGACTTTACCAAGCGCGAAGAGGCGCTCAACGCTATCGCCCAGCTTAAGAAGTCCGAGAAGGTCAAGCTCATCGGTACCGTCATGAATTACTGTGAGACCGAGACCAGCGAGTACTACTATTCTTACTACACCAAGGACGGTAAGAAGGTTAAGAAGGGCTCCGCCGATCAGGGCACTTCCAAAAAGGGCATCTTCACCAACCGGGCAAACGTTTAGTTGATTAAGGCCGACCTATGCGTGACATTCATTGCCATATCTTGCCGGGTGTAGACGACGGCGCCGCCGACCTCGATGAGAGCTTGGCGATGCTCGAGGCTGCCAAGCGGGCCGGTGTAACCAGAATCGTTTGCACTCCTCACTGCCGTGATCCCTATTTTGATTACGACAAGATGTGGGATGCCTTTGAGCTGCTGCGTGATAACGCTGACGGTTTTCCGCTCCAAATGGGCTTCGAAGTCAACCACCGAAAGCTCGTTGAGCTTGGTATCGATGCCGCGGAGCACTTGCATTTCGATGGGACCAACGAGTTCCTGCTCGAGCTTTCGACGCATGCCGATGCGTATGCGTTTAGAGAGTACGAGAACACGATTTACGATTTGCAGTGCCGTGGCTACCAGGTGATCATCGCTCATCCTGAGCGCTATCGTGCGGTTCAAAAGGATGTAAGCGTGGCGGAGCGCCTGGTCGATATGGGCTGCAAACTGCAGGCTTCGGCGGACTTTATTGCCGGCGGTCGCTTTGGTCGCGAGAAAAAGCCGGCACAGCGCCTGTTCGATCAGAACCTGTACAGCTTCATCGCGAGCGATGCCCATAACGTGGGTCATTACGACTGCCTGGCGAAGGCTCGCGCGAAGTTTAGCGTGCGCGGAGCTCATTTTCGCTAAAATCTGTCCCTAACGTTCGCATTGAATGAAAGGGCAGCCATGGATATCCAACTTAAGACGGGATGCTTTGATGACGCGGCGTTGGTGCGCCGCGTCGTTTTTATGGCCGAGCAGGGCTACGAGAGCGAGTTCGACGCTATCGACGAGGACCCGAACTGCATTCATGTGACGCTCTATGTAGACGGCGAGCTTGCCGGTTGCTCGCGCGTGTTTCCCGAAGAGCTTGAGCGCGTGGCTGACGCAGAGGCCCCGGTGTTGCCGGCATGCGACATGGACGAAGGCGTTGCGGCGGGGGAGACCTACATTATGGGGCGCGTCGCCGTGCTGTCCACCATGCGCCGTCGCGGTCTGGCAAGCAAGATTGTCGAAGCCAGCGAAGCTGCTGCGCGCGATGCCGGCGCCAAGCTCATAAAGTTGCATGCACAGGAGTACGTGCTGCCTCTCTACGTCAAGGCGGGCTACACGCAGATCGCGCCGGTAGACTACGAAGACGAGGGCCAGCCCCATGTCTGGATGGCCAAACTGCTGGGTGACAGATAGGGACGTTCCTTTTCTGCCGGCAGTTGGGGCACTCCTTGGCAATTGGCGCATCAGAGCGCTTTGACATACAGTTTTTCGATTCCGTATGTATATATGCGCGCTAATGGGTTATAAAATCTAAGTCTGAACATAGCAGGTCTGCGATGCGGCTCGGGCAACCGGGCCGTTTTTGCGGACGGGGGTAGCGCGAAAGGACTGCACATGCGTCAATTTAAGACCGAGAGCAAAAAACTGCTCGACCTTATGATCAACTCCATCTACACCAATAAGGAAATCTTCCTGCGCGAGCTTATCTCTAACGCGAGCGACGCCGTCGACAAGCTCAACTTTAAGAGCCTGCAGGACCCGAGTGTCAAGCTCGATCAGGGCGACCTGGCTATTCGCGTCTCCTTTGATAAAGACGCCCGCACCATTACCATCTCGGATAACGGCATTGGCATGACCGCCGAGGAGCTCGAGCGCAACCTGGGCACCATCGCCCATTCCGGCTCCGAGGAGTTTAAGACCGAGAACGCCGAGCAGCAGGGCTCCGATGTGGATATTATCGGTCAGTTTGGCGTGGGCTTCTACTCGGCCTTTATGGTCGCCAGCCATGTGAAGGTCGTGAGCCGCGCCTATGGCGAGGATACCGCCCACGTTTGGGAGTCCGACGGTCTTGAGGGTTACACCATCGAGGATGGCGAGCGCGCCGAGCACGGTACCGATGTCATTCTGACGCTGCGTGAGAACGAGAAGCTCGACGCCGACGGCGAGGCCGAGACCTACGATCGCTTCCTGACCGAGTGGGGCCTCAAGAGCCTGATTCAGCAGTACAGCAACTATGTGCGCTACCCGATTCAGATGATGGTGAGCAAGAGCCGCCAGAAACCCAAGCCCGAGGACGCGCCGGATGATTACAAGCCCGAGTACGAGGACTACCAGGAGCTCGAGACCATCAACTCCATGACGCCAATCTGGAAGAAGCGCAGCTCCGACGTTGAACAGAAGGATTACAACGAGTTCTACAAGTCCACGTTCCACGACTTTGACGATCCGGCGCGCACCATCAGCTTCCATGCTGAGGGCACGCTCGAGTATGACGCCCTGCTGTTTGTGCCGGGCCGCGCGCCGTTCGATCTGTACAGTAAGGACTACGAGAAGGGCCTGGCGCTCTACAGCTCCAACGTTTTGATCATGGAGAAGTGCGACGACCTGCTGCCCGACTACTACAACTTTGTGCGCGGTGTCGTGGACTCTGCCGACGTGACGCTCAATATTTCGCGTGAGACGCTGCAGCAGAACCGTCAGCTCAAGGCCATTGCCAAGCGTGTCGAGAAGAAGATCACCGCCGACCTTGAGGATATGCGTGACAACGACCGCGAGGCCTACGAGAAGTTCTTTGAGAACTTTGGCCGCGGTCTTAAGTACGGCATCTACTCGAGCTATGGCATGAAGGCCGATGAGCTCGCCGACCTGCTGCTGTTCTGGTCTGCCAAGGAGCAGAAGATGATTACCCTGGCCGAGTATGCCAAGGGCATGCCCGAGGATCAGAAAGCCATTTACTACGCCGCCGGCGACTCGCGTGAGCGCTTGGCCAAGATGCCCGTGGTAAAGGGCGTGCTCGACCGCGGCTACGATGTACTGCTGCTGACGCAGGACGTGGATGAGTTCACCTTCCAGGCCATGCGTGAGTACGTGGCTGCCGATATGCCCAAGGTCTACGAGGATGACGCTGCTCGCGAGGCTGCCGAGAAGGCAGTTGCCGATGGTGCCGAGCCTGAGGTCGAGGATCGTCACCTGGAGCTTAAGAACGTCGCGACCGGCGATCTTGACTTGGCGACCGATGACGAGAAGAAGGAGGCCGAGGACGCCACCAAGGAGAACGAGGACCTCTTTAACGCCATGAAGGAGGCGCTCGGCGACAAGGTCGAGAAGGTTGCCGTCTCCGCGCGCCTGACCGATGCCCCCGCCTGCATTACCACCGAGGGCCCGCTTTCGCTCGAGATGGAGAAGGTGCTCCAGAAGGGTCCCGAGGGCGCGCCCGACGGTATGCCCAAGAGCCAGCGCGTGCTCGAGCTCAACGCCAAGCACCCGGTCTTTGCCAAGCTCGTCGCTGCCCAGAAGGCGGGCGACACCGACAAGATCAAGCAGTACTCCGGCCTGCTCTATGACCAGGCCCTGCTGGTCGAGGGCGTTTTGCCCGAGGACCCCGTGGCCTTCGCGGCGGCTGTCTGCAACTTGATGTAGTTAGGTAGTTACGCGGTTTTACCAAACCGCGTAACAGCTCGACGCTGCAAACGCCCCTAAGCGGCAATCTGACGTTCAATCGTCGGTCGCGTACCGAAGTACGCTTCCCTCCTCTTTCGCGTCACCTTGCTCGCTTAGGGGCGTTTTCGCTTACTTATGCTCAACCAGCGACGCTTTCGTGGTCCTAAGTAGTCATTGGGGGCGTTTTTGTTTGACTAGTCGTTTAAGAACGTCCCCGATGCTATTTGAATTGCTAATTTGTGCGGGTTGTGGTTTTGTGACCTGCTGAAATTTAAGATACTGTACAACTGTACGTTAATTCGTCTTCGTAGTATATTGCTACCCGCAAAACTCAATACCATTGTGCCCTGAGACGCTAAAGCGCCTACGTACAATGGTTGTCGATAGTACGATTTGATTCAACGACAGGATGGATGGCCCAAGCGTGAGTCTCGGCAGCAAACTATCCGATGCAAAGGTCTCCTTTGCGATATTCAAGCGCGACATTAAGCGACTACTTGTGAACCCCGTCGCCTTGGTGGTTACCCTCGGCGTGTGCGTTATTCCCTCGCTGTATGCCTGGTACAACATCGTGGCAAACTGGGATCCGTACGGAAACACTCAGGGTATCAAGATTGCCATCGCCAACAACGATCAGGGCACCCAAAACGACCTGGTGGGTGAGCTCAACGCGGGTGATAAGGTCGTCGATCAGCTCAAGGAGAACGATCAGTTGGGCTGGACCTTCGTCGATTCGGCGGCCGACGCCAAGGAGGGCGTCGAGAGCGGTGAGTACTATGCGGCCATCGTAATCCCCAAGAACTTCTCGGATAACCTGGTCTCGATGCTCGACGGCAACTACCATCAGCCCAAGCTTACGTACTACGTCAATGAGAAAAAGAGCGCTATTGCACCCAAGGTTACCGACACCGGTGCAAACACCATCGAGCAGCAGATTAACTCGGAGTTCGTCTCCACGGTGGGTGAGACCGTTGCCAGTATTGCCAAGGATGCCGGAGTCGATTTAAAGGACAAGGCAACCCAGGCTCAGGATTCGTTGGCCGGTTCGGTATCAGAGGCTTCTGACACGTTGGGCGAAGTGCGTGATTCGATTGGCGACATGAATGCCGCCATCGATAAGACGAGTGGTTCCATTGCCTCGGCAGATGCAGCACTTGCCGGTCTGCAGGGTCAGGCGCCGTCGCTGACGCAGGCGATCTCCCAGGGCAACGACCTGCTGGGCGAGGCTCGCGCCACGGCGGGTAACTCTGTCGCCTCGCTCTCCAAGGCGCTCTCGGAAGGCAGCCTTGCGCTCACCAAGACGTCAGCCTCCGCGAACGCTGCGATTGGCAAGCTGACGGGCACGATCACATCTACGACCACCCGCATCGACAACTCGCTCGAGTCTCTCCAGGCGACGATCGACCACAATAAGGCCGTTATCGGGCACTTGGAAATTCTCGTCAATGACACGTCGACAGGTTCCAAGGAAATTGACGCGCGCATTGTATCGACCATCGATTTGCTCCGCAAGCAGAATGAAAAGCTTCAGAGCATCAAGGACGGTCTGTCTGCACAGTCGAGCGCCATGGCGAATGACGCCGCGGCTGTCTCGGGTGCCAGCGACGCTATCAATAACGCAATCCAGACCGGTGCGACCAACCTTGGCCAGGCCCAGACGGACCTGGGTCAAAACGCGCTGCCGAAGGCCTCGAGCGCGCTTGATTCATTTGCCGCCGTCTCGGGTGATCTGACGGGAATCGTGTCTGGCCTCACGCCTACTATTGCAAGTGCGCGCGGTACACTTTCGCAACTCAACGCTACGCTCGGTCAGGCCAAGACCACGCTGTCCCAGACCGACGCCTCGCTTGCCAAGGTCCAGGACAAGCTCGCCACCGCCGCCAACGACATCGCGGCGCTGCAGACCTCCGAGTCCATGGGCGAGCTGGCCGACCTGATGGGCGTCGACGTCGATGACGTTGCTGACTTCATGGCATCTCCGGTCGAGCTGACCTCCAAGTCGATCTATCCGGTTAAGAGCTTCGGCTCGGGCATTGCTCCTTTCTACACCAATCTGGCGCTTTGGGTGGGCGGCTACGTGCTCATCGCCATTTACAAGCTCGAGGTCGATCGCGAAGGCGTTGGCAGCTTTACCGCGCGTCAGGGCTACTTTGGCCGCTGGTTGCTCCTGGTGATCCTGGGCGCGTTGCAGGCCATTATCGTTACGGTGGGAGATCTTGTCATTGGTGTACAGTGCGTCAGTCCGCTCCTATTTGTGCTGGGCGGCATCGCCATCTCATTTACGTACGTCAACATCATTTACGCGTTGTCCACTACGTTTAAGCATATCGGCAAGGCAATCGGCGTCATTCTTGTCATCGTGCAGATCCCGGGTTCGTCGGGCATGTACCCCATCGAGATGATGCCCGGCTTCTTCCAGTGGCTGCACCCGCTGCTGCCCTTTACCTATGGCATCAATCTGCTGCGTGAGACGGTCGGCGGCATGTATTCGTTCAACTACCTGTTTAACCTGTGCATTCTGGGCGTGTTCTTGATCGTGGCGCTCTTTATCGGCCTGCAGCTGCGTCCGCTGCTGCTCAACCTCAACCTGCTCTTTGATAAACAGCTTTCCACGACCGGTATGATGATTTGCGAGTCTAACGACCTGCCGCGCGAGCGCTACTCCTTGCGAACGGCCATGCGCGTCGTGCTCGATTCCGATTCGTACCGTCGCGAACTGCTCGATCATGCGGTCGCCTTTGAACATCGCTACCCGTACTACATCAAGGGCGGTTTTGCCGCCGTGGTGGGCGTTCAGGTCCTGCTCTTTGTCCTGTCGACGGTTCTCGATATCGACAATAACGGCAAGATCATCCTGCTTGTCATTTGGATCATCTCGGTTATTGCCATCTGCGGCTGGCTTATCAATATCGAATATATCCGCGCGAGCCTCAATACCCAGATGCGCATCTCGGCGCTTTCCGATGAGGACCTGCGTCGCGAGATGCGCGAGCACACGGCCGCCATTCCTGCCGCCCGCCGCATGTTTGGCCTCAACGCCAGCGAGCGTGATGCCAAGGGTGGCGATCAGTCCACGGGCCGCTTGCCGCATATAGGCTCGCACCATAAATCTCAGGGCAGCGACAGCACAGCCACAAATGATGGAGATACCACCCCGCTTGGCAAGCACTCCAAAGGAGGTGAGGCATAAATGAAGAACATCCTGCATCTGTTTAAGCGCGATGTCCAAAACGTGTCTCGCTCCGTAATCGGCTTGGTTGTCGTGATGGGCCTCATTATCGTGCCGTGTCTGTACGCGTGGTTTAACATCGCCGGCAGCTGGGATCCGTACGGCAACACCGGCAACCTCAAGATCGCCGTGGTCAACACCGATGAGGGTTACGAGAGCGATCTGATCCCCGTCGAGGTTAACGTGGGCGAAAACGTGACCGCCACCCTACGCGGCAACGAGAGCTTCGATTGGGTTGTGCTTAACGATCGCGATAAAGCTATCGAGGGCGTAAAGTCGGGTGCGTACTATGCGGCCGTCGTTATCCCCAAAACGTTTAGCGCTGACATGATGACGCTTTTCTCGACCGACGTGAAGCACGCCGATATCGAGTTTTACGAGAACCAGAAGGCCAACGCCATCGCGCAGATCGTGACCGAGAAGGGTTCGAGCGCCGTTCAGAACCAGGTTAACGAATCTTTTACCGAGACCATTACGAGCGTCGGTCTTAAGACGGTGTCCAGCCTGCTCGATTACATGAGCACCGACCAGGTCAGCAACTTTATCGCCAACCTGTCCTCGACGCTCGGCGATTCGGTCCAGGACCTGCAGGACGTTCAGGCCAGCGCAACGTCGCTTGCGGGCATTTTGAGCTCCACGGCCGATTCGCTGACGTCGGCGAGCGGTATGCTCCAGCAGACGGGTACGGTCGATGAGTCGACCAAGCAGCTGATGGAGCATGCCAAGAGCGGCATCGATGATTCCAAAGAAGCGCTTAAGACGGCAAACGATGCCATCGATGCCGCGATCGATGGAAGTGCGGGTTCGTTCGACAATGTGTCTGCCGAGCTCGCGAAGGCGTTCGATGCCGCGAACCAGCATGTCGACCTTACGGTGTCCCAACTCAACGATGCCGCGACGGCGCTCAATACACGTGCCGACGATATCGACGCCACGGCCGACCAGCTCCGCAGCTTTGCCGATCAGGTGAGTGACGAAAAGCTCCGGGACAGCCTCAAGTCTGTGGCTACATCGCTGGGCAGGATCGCGACGGAGTATCGTAACAATGCCAACGACCTGAGGGCAACCGCTAAGTCCCTTTCTGACAGTATGGCAGAGGTCAACAGCACGCGTGCCGAGGTCGACCAGGCCATCGCCGATGCCAAGGCGGGCATCTCGGGCGCTAAGTCTGACTACGATTCCACGTTCTCGGTCAAGGCCAAGGAGCTCAAGAAAACTATTTCGGGCGTGTTGGATTCACTCGACGGCATCTCGGGCGACCTGGATAGCGCTGTTGCCGGCCTGACCGACGCATCCGGTTCGCTGGCAAAGGGTCTCTCCAAGGCCGCAAAGCTGGTCAACAAGGCTTCCGATCAGCTGGGCGAGGCGTCGGACAAGATCAGCGCGTTCAAGGACGAGCTCGACGGCGCCCTGATGTCGGGTGACCTGGCGACGATCAAGACGATGATCGGCAACGACCCCGAGGGCCTGGCCGTGTCGCTTTCCGGCCCCGTCGCGCTCGACCGCAAGCCGGTCTATCCGATTCGCAATTACGGCTCTGCCATGGCGCCGTTCTACACGATTCTGTCGCTCTGGGTCGGCTCGATCGTACTGGCGGCCATGATGAAGGTCTCGGTCGACGACGAGCTCATCAATG
This sequence comes from Collinsella sp. CLA-ER-H9, assembly GCF_040092295.1. Lineage (NCBI taxonomy): Bacteria > Bacillati > Actinomycetota > Coriobacteriia > Coriobacteriales > Coriobacteriaceae > Collinsella > Collinsella sp. CLA-ER-H9. The sequence continues at coordinate 71,068 of NZ_JBBNLV010000008.1, read as the reverse complement.
AGCTCATCCCCGTACGCCTGCACGAGATCTATCTGGGCCGTTACCTGTTCTTTGGCGGTTTGGCCCTGCTGCAGGCGACGCTCGTGTGCGCGGGCGACATCCTGTTCTTTGGCATTCAGTGCGACAACCCGCTGCAGTTTGTGCTGGCTGGCTGGGTCGCGAGTCTCGTGTTCTCCAATATCGTCTACACGCTTACGGTTTCGTTTGGCGATATCGGCAAGGCGCTCGCCGTCGTGCTGTTGGTCATGCAGGTCGGCGGTTCGGGCGGAACGTTTCCCATCGAGATGACCGGCCCCGTGTTCCAGGCGATCTATCCGTTCCTGCCGTTTACCCATGGCATCAACGCCATGCACGCTGCCATGGCCGGCGCCTACCATATGGAGTACTGGGTTGAGCTGGGTATTCTGGCGAGCTATCTGATTCCGTCGCTGGCCCTAGGCGTCGTCTTCCGCCGCCCGGTCATCAAAGCCAACGACTGGATCATCGAAAAGCTGGAGAGTACTAAATTAATCTAGCGCAACAATGTAAACGCTGATGCTGCGGCAATGCCAGCGAGCGAGCCGCATTTGCGCCAAGGTGACGTGAAATGAAAGGGCACTGACCTTCTGGTCGCGCCCTTGAAATTGAACGTCAGATTGGCGTGAATGCGGCTCGCGCAGCGTCGGCCGGTCCGCCGTTCGGTAGAACGGCGGAACAAGGCGCTTTAGCGTAGTGAATTGCGTGGGTTGCTTGGTTGTTGCTACAGTAGCGGGGCGTGCCGGGGGTCCGGTGCGCCCTGTTTTATTTGACCATGAGGCGGCATGCGGTCAAGCGCGTGCGGACACCACGCCCAGATTGAGCGCGAGGATGCCCTATGCCCCAGCATGTCACTGACAATATCGAAATGATGCCCGATAGCCCTGTTGCTCGCGAGGACCTGGGTGCGGGCGGCGCCTCCCGTGGCGCCGGTGCTCGTTCGCCGTTGTTCTGGAAAGTTCTACTGCTTTCGGTGGCGATTATCTGGGGCTACTCCTTTACCACTATGAAGGACGCGCTCGACACTATTCCGGTGTTTGAACTGCTCTACGTGCGCTTTCTGCCTGCGGCGTTGGTCATGTTTGCCATCTTCTACAAGCGCATCATCGCGCATCTCAACGCCCGCAACCTTATCGTCGGACTTGGAATGGGCGCACTTATGTGGGCCGCCTACGCTCTGCAGACAGTCGGTCTGGCGCACACCACGGCGGGCAAGAACGCTTTTTTGACGGGCACTTATTGCATTCTGGTCCCGTTCGCGAGCTATTTCCTAAGCGGCGAAAAGCTCACCCGCTATAACCTGGGTGCAGCACTGCTGTGCCTGGCGGGCATTGGCTTGGTGGCGCTCGATAGCGTCGAGTTCAATGTCGGCGATGTCATCACACTGGGCGGCGCGGTCTTCTTTGCCATCCAGATGGCGGTGACCGCCAAGTATGGCCGCAAGATGGACATCAACGTCATCACGTTTTGGATGTTTGTGGGCAACGGCGTGCTGAGCCTGATCTCGTCGCTGCTATTCGAGACCCAGGCGCCTCTGTCCGTGTGGACGCCGAGCTTTATCGGCGTAATGGCCTTTCTCTCGGTGGGCTGCACGTGCGTGGCGCTGCTCATCCAAAACGTCGGCCTGGCGCATGTCCCGGCTTCGACGGACTCACTGCTCCTTTCGATGGAGTCGCCTTCGGGTGTGTTGTTTTCGGTGCTGCTGATGGGGGAGGCGCTCACCTCGCGTCTGCTCGCCGGCTTCGCGCTCATCTTCCTGTCGATTATCTTGAGCGAGACGCATTTCGATTTCTTGCGCCGAAAATCACACCCGCAATTGTAAACAACTTGTTGCGCCGCCCTCCCAGGGCGGCATTTTTTATGTCATGCCCTTACAGTTGTGCCTTGCACTTTACGCTATCAAAGTGCGTGCTGCAAAAACGTTACTGGAGGGCATCTATGGCACCAGCTCTGTCCGATTTTCAACCGCAACCAGCGCCTCAGGCTACCACAGCGGCGCAGACCGCTATCGGTGACGGTCTTGTCGCAGAAGCTCAGGCTTTTGCAGACGAGCTCGCTGCGTGGCGACACGATCTACACCAGATGCCCGAGCTCGGTAACAATCTTCCGCAGACGTCTGCCTATATCCAGGCACGTCTGGACGAGATGGACATCCCCCATACCACGCTCGTCGATGGTTCCTGCGTTGTGGGCCTTGTCGGCGCCGGTGCCGCCGCGGCCCAGGGCAATGGCGTCTGCGCGGACGAACAGGCCGGTACGGTCGTTATGCTGCGCGGCGACATGGATGCGCTGCCCGTTGCCGAGGAATCGGGCGAGCCTTTCGCTTCCACCAACGGTTGCATGCATGCCTGCGGCCACGATATGCACGCGACGGCCCTGCTCGGTGCGGCCCGTTTGCTCAAGGCCCGCGAGGCCGAGCTTGTGGAGGCCAACGCCACGGTGAAGTTGCTGTTCCAGCCGGGCGAGGAGACCTTCGAGGGCGCCCGCGCCGCCATCGCCGACGGTCTGCTGCAGAACCCGCGCCCTCAGGCGGCCTTTGCCATGCATGTCAACAGCCAGTCGCCGCTTGGCCTGGTGCTCTACGGCAGCCCGGCGCTCTCGGGCGTGTACGGTTTTCGCATCACGCTTCAGGGCAAGGGCGGCCATGGCTCGAGCCCCGAGATTTGCATCGACCCCATCACGGCCGGCGTCCATGTGCATCTGGCGCTTCAGGAGCTCATCGCTCGCGAAGTGCCGGCGGCCAAAGAGGTCGCACTTACCGTCGGTAAGTTTGCTGGCGGCCTGGCGGCCAACGTCATCCCCGACACCTGCGTGCTCGAGGGAACGCTGCGCGGCTTTGATGTTGAGCTCATGGCTCACCTCAAGACCCGCATCGCCGAGGTCGTTAACGGCGTTGCTGCAACATATCGTACGCCGGCGACCATCGAGACGCTTTCGGATGTTCCGCCGCTTGTACTCGACAGCGATATGACTCAGGCGTCGCTTGGCTATGTGGGCGCAGTGCTGCCCAAGGCGGCTTTCTTGCCGCTTTTCCATGCCATGGCGAGTGAAGACTTCGCGCTTATCTCGAGCGAGATTCCGAGTGCGTACTTTACCGTGGGCGCGGCCGTAACCGACACGGACGAACACTTTGCCCAACACCATCCCAAGGCACGTTTTAACGATGCCGAGCTTCCCCTCGGTGTCGCGGCTTATACCGCCGTCGCTTTGGGCTATATCGCCGACCACAAGGAGTAACCAATGCCCCAGCAGCGTAAGTTCTTCCCAGGTTGGCTCGTCGTGGCCTCCGGCTTTGTCATCATGGCCACGTGCTACACGATTTTCGTCAACTGCATGAGCCTGTTTCAGCCGCTCATCGTCAGCGACTTGGGCATTTCTCTTGCGCAGTACAACATCTCCAACGCCATCTCTACCGTTGTGAGCGTTATCGGCTCACTTGTGATCGGTCATGTGGCCGACAAGGTGAGCGGTCGCGTTTTGGGCTCCCTCACTGTTATCGCCACCTCTGCCGTTCTTGCCGGCATGAGCTTTGTCGGTGAGCTGTGGCAGGTCTACGTGCTCTTTTCTGTTCGCCCCGTTCTGCCCGTGGCCGCCTTGGAAGCCGAATGGATGCTCGTACCATCATTCGGCTTCCAAGGCGGCCACGGGCCTACGAAATGATCCGTTTTCCTCCGTCCCCAACAGATCACGTGATCCGAAGGGGACGGAGGAAAACGGATCGGCTGCCGCGGCGGCACGTCTGGCCGAACGAGTCCCCATACCCTCGTTCGGTCAGACGCGCCGCCGCGTTTCTGCTTTGTGCCGTATAATGTCCATTACCTATGACGCGATACAAAAGAAAGGTGTTTGCCCATGCAGGCACAGAAGGCGGAGGGAACCCGCGACCTTATCGGCGCCGAGATGCGCGCCTGGCAAAAGATGCAGCAGATTGCTGCCGGCGTGTTCGAGCCGTTCGGTTTTAAGCCCATCGAGACGCCCGCGATCGAGCAGGTGGACGTGTTTGTCCACGGTATCGGCCAGTCGACCGACGTCGTGCGCAAGGAGATGTTCCGCGTGTTTAGCGGCGCCAACCTGGAGCGCGTCTTTACCGAGGGCACCGATACCAAGCTTAAGCCCAAGCAGCGCTTGGCGCTTCGCCCCGAGGGTACGGCCGGTGTGGTGCGCGCCGTCGTGGAGAACAACCTGGTGCCCCAGGGCTCCACGCCGTTTAAGGCCTATTACGCCGAGGCCATGTTCCGTGGCGAGCGTCCCCAGAAGGGTCGTCTGCGTCAGTTCCACCAGGTGGGCATCGAGTGGCTCGGCGCTCCCGATCCGGCTGCCGACGCCGAGTGCATCATCATGCTCATGGAGTTCTACAAGCGCCTGGGCTTCGATCTTTCCAAGCTTCGTCTGCTTATTAACTCGATGGGCGATGCACAGTGCCGTCCGGCATACCGCGAGCAGGTCAAGCAGTTTATCCTCGATCACGCCGACGAGATGTGCGACGAGTGCCGCGAGCGCGCCGAGCTCAACCCGCTGCGCGCCTTCGACTGCAAGAACGACCATTGCCGCGAGATCATGGCCGACGCCCCGCTGATGGGTGACAACCTGTGCGACGAGTGCCGCGAGCACTACGAGCAGGTCAAGCGCTATCTGGATGCCGCCGGCATCGAATATGTCGAGGACCCCACCCTGGTGCGCGGCCTGGACTACTACACCCGTACCGTCTTTGAGGTCGAGGCCCCCGGCGCCGGCGTCGGCTCCATTGGTGGCGGCGGTCGCTATGACGGCCTGGTCGAGCTCGAGGGCGGCAAGCCCACGGCGGGCGTCGGCTTCGCCGTCGGCTTTGAGCGCGCCCTGCTGGCCCTGCAGGCCTTTGGCAGCGACCTGGGTGCCGAGGAGGCCCCGTGCGTCTATGTCGCCAACGCCGGCAAGGAGCTGCGCCAGAACGTCTTTGCCATTACGCAGGAGCTTCGCGCCGCAGGCATCGTGACCGAGGCCGACTATCAGGGCCGTTCGCTCAAGGCTCAGTTTAAGCAGGCCGACAAGGTGGGCGCCAAGCTCATTTTGGTCTTGGGCGGCGACGAGCTTGCCGCCGGCAAGGTCAAGGTGCGCGACATGCAGAGCCATGACGAGGTTCTCGTCGATCTGGCCAATGTGGTCGAGGCGGTTCGCGAGCGCCTGTAGCGCATCTTTTTGAGCTGCGGGCCTGCTAACGTGCCCTGCTCATGGAGAGCGATTGTTACGGGGGTGTTTCGCTTTTATGCGGAATGCCCCCGTTTACGTATGCCGCCTACCGAGAAATACGACCATTTGGGGCAAAAACCCTTGCAATGCAGAAAATACTTTTGTGTGGTAAAGCGCAATCAGTGTCGAAAGTATTTCTCAAGCGCCTATAATGAATACCGCATGTTACGTGCATAGAAGGAGGAATGGGAGGAAACGTGGCTGAGAACCTAAGCAACCAGTCTGTACCCGAAGCCGCGGCGCGCGTCGCTGCCGTGGTCAACCGCCTCGTTAACCGAATCGGCTCGAATGCCGAGTCCAGGGAGCGTCTCGCCGAGATCGAGATCCCCGAGGAGCTGCGCGATAATCTGGCGCTGTTCCTGCGCCTGGAGCGTCGTGTGCTTAGCGAGTATGATCCTGAGATCGCGGACCTGTTCGACAAGATCCTGTCGGCCGAGATTGTGGCCAATGCCGGCAACCCCGGTACCCGCGCTGCCGACGAAGCCGTCGACGAGCAGGGCGTGCCCACCGCCGACGAGCCCACTGCCGTGGCATTTCGTGAGGTCGTCGATCTGATCGACAGCCTGCCGCTCGATAAACAGCAGGTCATTGTCCGCGCCTTTACGAGCTTCTTCCATCTGGCAAACCTGTCGGAGGAGAACTACCGTGTGGCGCAGCTGCGCGAGCGCGAGGCCGGCGCATCGACCGATACCGAGGTCGATCCCGCCAACGAACTCACCGTCGCCTATCACCAGTTGGTAAACGAGATGGGTGTCGAGGGTGCCAATGAGCTGCTCGGCAAGCTTGAGTTCCATCCCGTCTTTACCGCGCATCCCACCGAGGCCCGTCGCAAGGCCGTCGAGGGCAAGATTCGCCGTATCTCCAACCTGCTGGAGGAGCGTCCGCGTCTGGGCGGCTCCGACCTGGTGGAGAACGAGCGCCATATGCTGCAAGAGATCGACGCCCTGGTACGCACGAGCCCCATCGCGTTAAAGAAGCCCACGCCGGTCGAGGAAGCCGATACCATCATCGACATCTTCGATAACACGCTGTTCGACGTTATCCCCGTCATCTACCGTCGCTTTGACGACTGGGTGCTGGGCGACAAGGCCGGTACCGTGCCGCCGCTGTGCCCGGCGTTCTTCCATCCCGGCAGCTGGATCGGTTCCGACCGCGACGGTAACCCCAACGTCACCGCCAAGGTGAGCCGTGAGGTCGCCGCCAAGTACTTCACTCACATGGTGCTCAAGCTCGAGGACAAGTGCCGCCGCATCGGCCGCAACCTCACGCTCGAGGCCACCTACAGCAAGCCGTCTGCCGAGCTCATCAACCTGTGGAACCATCAGGTCGAGATGAGCACCCAGTACACGGCACGCGCCGAGCTGATCTCCGAGCACGAGCCGCATCGCGCCGTCATGCTCGTCATGGCCGACCGTCTGAACGCCACCGTGCGTCGCATCACCGACACCATGTACCACAGCGCAGACGAGTTCTTGGATGACCTGCGTGTCGTTCAACGCTCCCTGGCCGCCTGCGGTGCCGTCCGTGCTGCCTACGGCCCGGTCCAGACCATCATCTGGCAGGTCGAGTCCTTCGGCTTCCATATGGTCGAGATGGAGTTCCGTCAGCACTCCGTGGTGCACGCTCGCGCCCTCAAGGATATCCACGAGAACGGTATCCATGGCGACCTGCAGCCCATGACGCGCGAGGTCATCGATACCTTCCGCGCTATCGGCTCCATCCAAAAGCGCTACGGCAAGAAGATGGCGCACCGCTACATCATCTCGTTCACCAAGAGCGCCCAGCATGTGGCCGACGTCTTTGAGCTTGCCCACCTGTCCTTTGCACACGAGGAGGATGTCCCCGAGCTCGACGTGATTCCGCTGTTCGAGCAGCTCGAGGACCTCGAGGGCTGCGTCGACGTGCTCGACCAGATGCTTACACTGCCCGTGGTGCAAAAGCGCCTTGCCCAGACCAACCGCCGCATGGAGGTCATGCTGGGCTACTCCGACTCCTCCAAGGATGCCGGTCCTACCACGGCTATGCTCGCGCTGCACTCCGCGCAGGAGCGCATTGCCAAGTGGGCCGAGAAGAACGATATCGATCTGGTGCTCATGCACGGTCGCGGCGGTGCCGTGGGCCGTGGCGGCGGCCCGGCCAACAAGGCCGTGCTGGCGCAGCCCAAGGGCTCGGTTAACTGTTTCTTTAAGCTCACCGAGCAGGGCGAGGTCATCTTTGCCCGCTACGGCAACCGCACGCTGGCCCAGCGCCATGTTGAGTCCGTTGCCGCCGCAACGCTTTTGCAGTCGGCCCCGAGTGTCGAGAAGACCAACACTGAGACCACGCAGAAGTTCTGGGATATGGCCGAGAAGCTCAACGCCGCAAGCCACGAGCGCTATCTGGACCTGCTGAACACCGAGGACTTTACACCGTGGTTCTCGACCGTGACGCCGCTGACCGAGGTCGGTCTGCTGCCGATCGGCTCGCGTCCCGCCAAGCGCGGCTTGGGTGCCAAGTCGCTCGACGACCTGCGTACCATTCCGTGGATCTTCAGCTGGAGCCAGGCGCGCATCAATCTGGCCGCTTGGTACGGCCTGGGTACCGCTTGCGAGCAGTTTGGCAATCTGGACCAGCTTAAGGCTGCCTACCAGGAGTGGCCGTTCTTCCGTACCTTTATCGACAACATCGAGATGTCGATTGCTAAGACCGATCAGCGCATTGCCAAGATGTATCTGCATCTGGGCGACCGCCAGGATTTGTCCGAGAAGGTCTTCACCGAGATGCAGCTCACGCGTAAGTGGGTTCTTGCCATCGTCGGTGACGAATGGCCGCTGCAGCGCCGCCGTGTGCTCGGCTGCGCCGTCCGCGTGCGTAATCCCTACGTCGACGCCCTGTCCATCGCCCAGGTCCGCGCCCTTCGCGAGGTGCGTATGAACCAGGACGAGATGGCGGAGGAGAAGAAGGCCGAGTACATGAGCCTGATTCTTTCGACTGTGACCGGCGTCTCGGCAGGATTGCAGAACACGGGGTAATCGATAGCCCTGTGGCTCTCACCGGGACCCGACGGGTTTCCCTCTGAATGCGTCCTCGCACTTGAAGCCCCCTTATCCTGCTCCTTCGGAGCTGCGGATAAGGGGGCTTCGTGCTGCGGAATGCATTCAGAGGGAAACCCATCGGGTCCCTTCGTCCTCGGTCTTCTGGGATTAAAGCTGATGAAAATAAAGTGCGCTTCGCGCCCAATGTGGAGTGCGGCGAGGGCTTCTTGCGTCCTGCGGAGTGTGCTTAAAAGTAAGCTGATGGCGGGCCCTGCGATGTCCGGTCTTCGGCGGATTACTGGCTGGGGGAATAATGGTGCGCTTCTCGCCTTACGACTGTAGCGGCCGCGGTCTCGTTTGGGATCGCGGCCGTTTTGTTGTGGGTCAAATATGAACGTTGTGTTAATGAGTCGGTAGACGGTGGTGTTTTTCGGTGAGCGGCGTATCCTTCCAACGGTTTATCTAGTGTGTCAGTTGAAAGGAAGAGGGCGCTCGTCATTGTTTGAATGTGAACTGCCGTTTGACCACAAGACGTTGCATCTGGAACTCGAGGATAAGAACTTCGCGGGTGTGATGGAAGGTCATCAAAACGAGTTTAAGACTACGAAATCGCAGGAAGAGCTGGTAGAGGAGTCGCTTGCCAACCCTTATGGCTCGCCTTCGCTCGAGGAGCTTTGTGCTGGCAAAAAGGACATCGTCATCATTAGTTCCGACCACACGCGCCCCGTTCCCTCGCGTGTGACGATGCCTATTCTGCTGCATCACATTCATGCCGCTGCGCCCGAGGCTCGCGTGCGTATTTTGGTTGCTACGGGTATGCACCGTCCGTCGACGCACGAGGAGCTCGTCAATAAGTATGGCGAGGAGATCGTTGCCAACGAGGAAATCGTTATGCACGTCGCGACTGACGACAGCATGATGAAAAAGATCGGCACCCTGCCTTCTGGTGGCGAGTGCATCATCAACAAGATTGCTGCCGATTGCGATCTGCGGCTTGCCGAGGGCTTTATTGAGCCGCACTTCTTTGCCGGTTTCTCTGGTAGCCGCAAGTCCGTCCTGCCTGGCATCGCCAGCTACAAGACCATCATGTACAACCACAACGGTCAGTTTGTGAATGATTCCCACTCGCGTGCCGGCAACCTGTGCCATAACCACGTGAGCGAGGACATGTTTGCCGCCGCCGAGATGGCCCACCTCGCCTTTGTGCTTAACGTGGTGCTCAACGGCAAGCACGAGGTCATCGGCTCCTTTGCCGGCGACATCCACAAGGCGCACGAGGCCGGCTGCGAGTTCGTGAAGAGCCTTGCCGGCGTTGAGCCCGTCGAGTGCGAGATTGCCATCACCACCAACGGTGGCTACCCCCTCGATCAGAACATCTATCAGGCCGTGAAGGGCATGTGCGCTGCCGAGGCCACGCTTCCCGAGGGCGGCGTGATCATCGACGTCGCCGGTTGTGCCGACGGTCACGGCGGCGAGGGCTTCTATCACAACATCGCCGACAACGATCCCGCAGAGTTTGAGCGCGCCTGCATCGATCGTCCCAAGGACGAGACCCTGCCCGACCAGTGGACGAGCCAGATCTTTGCCCGCATCCTGGCGCATCACCCTGTGATTATGGTCACCGACCTGTGCGATCACCAGATGCTCAAGGATATGCACATGACGCCGGTCAACACTATTGAGGAGGCGCTCAAGCTCGCCTTTGAGATGAAGGGTGCCGATGCCAAGGTTGCCGTCATTCCCGATGGCCTGGGCGTTGTCGTCGCGCAGCACTAGTGCGCGGCCTAAACGAATCGTTTTTAACCGACAAGAAAGATAAGGTTTTATGCTTACCAAACTCCTCTGCGAATTCGGCGCAACTGCCCTCATGATCGTCTTTGGCGTGGGCGTGCACTGCGATACCGTGCTCAAGGGCACTAAGTATCAGGGCTCCGGCCATATGTTTGCCATCACCACCTGGTCTTTTGGCATCTCGGTCTGCCTGTTTGTCTTTGGCGGCGCCGTGTGCATGAACCCCGCCATGGTGCTTGCCCAGTGCATCGTCGGCTTGGTGCCGTGGAGCAGCTGCATCCCCTTCATGATTGCCGATATGCTCGGCGGCTTTGTGGGTGCCGTGATCGCTTGGTTTATGTATGCCGATGAGTTCAAGGCTTCCGAGGGCGTCGTCGACCCCATTGCCCAGCGCAACATCTTCTCGACCAACCCCACCACCGAGGGTACGAACTATGCCCGTAACTTCTTCTGTGAGGCTATCTGCACCTTTGTGTTCATCAGCGCCATCCTTGCTGCCGCTAGCCGCGCCGGCGAGAACGTTCTGATGCTCGCCATCTGCGTCGGTCTGATCGTTTGGGCTGTTGGCATGGGCATGGGCGGCATCACCGGCTTCGCCATGAACCAGGCTCGTGACCTTGGTCCTCGCATGGCCTATCAGGTGCTGCCGATTAAGAACAAGGCTGACAACAACTGGAAGTACGGCCTGCTTGTTCCTGGCATCGCTCCGTTTGTCGGTGCCGTTCTGGCCGCGCTGTTTGTGCACGGTTTCTTGGGCATGTTCTAGTCCGAGCAATTGATATAACGTCCGGTCACGGCACAAGTTAACTTCCCGCCGCGTCCTCGGACATGCAAGAAGCCCCCGCTGCGCACTTCGTGCGGCGGGGGCTTCTTGCGTCCTGCGGAATGCGGCGGGAAGTTAACTTGTGCCGTGACCTGCGGGAATCCGGGTTCGTTCGTACAAGCAACCCAACATATATATCTGAATTTGGATGGGAGGGGCTTGTTGCTGGTAGGGACGTTGGGCTGCTGCTGACACTTTGGGATGTATCGCGCTTTGGGTTGGGGGCGGGGCTTTGGAATGAGGGGTTTACTTAGTTGAAGAGAGGCTTAATGGCTGATAGGTAGTCTTTGGCTACTTCGGCCTTATCTGCTTGGAAGTTGTGCCAGGCCCACCATTGGACCATTCCTACGAAGCTTGAGGCTATGTGGTGTAGTAGGAAGCTTCGGTCCATGGTGGCGGCGGGGCCGTTTGGGTCGGTGGGGACGGTTTCGGCTGCTCGTGACATGATGGTCTTGCGTAAGCAGTCGGCGAAGACGCGTGAGCCGGCGCCAGCTACGAGGGCTCGTACGCCCTGGCGGCGCTCCCAGAGGTTGTTGAGGATATGCTCGACTTGTACGAGCGGATCATCGAGCGGTGTGCCATCGTCGTCGAGGGCGTGGGTGCAGATGTCGCTCACGAGTTCGGACAGTAGGTCATCTTTGCTCTTGAAGAGGCCGTAGAAAGTCGCGCGGCCTACGTGAGCGCGCGCGATGATGTCGCCGACGGCGATCTTGCCGTAGTCCTCCTCGCGAAGGAGCTCGGAAAACGCCGTGACAATGGCGGCGCGGCTTTTTGCCTTGCGGGCATCCATGGCTATGCGTCCATGTGAACGAGCAGGCAGCGGAGCGTACCGGAGCAACCCTCGTAGGGGCGCTTACCGGCGCCGTAGCCGACGGCCTCGATGCGGTAGCGGGCCGGCAGGTGCTCGGACGTGCGCAGTGCGGCGACGATGGCGGCGCCCGTGGGCGTCACGAGCTCACCGGCGACCGGCGCGGGCGTGAGGGCGATATTGCCCGCTTGGCACAGGTTGACGACAGCGGGGACAGGAATGGGCATAAGGCCGTGGGCACAGCGGATGGTGCCGTGACCCTCGGAGAGCGACTCGACCACGATGTCCTCAATACCTAGGTCATCGAGGCAGATGGCGACAGAGCAGACGTCGACGATGGAGTCGATGGCGCCCACCTCGTGGAACATGACGGTCTCGGTCGTTTTGCCGTGGGCCTTGGCCTCGGCGGCGGCGAGCGCGGTAAAGATGGCGAGCGCGCGACGCTTGGCGCCATCGCTTAGCTGCGAGTCATCGATGATGGCGGTGATATCCGCCAAAGAACGGTGGTGATGGTGGTGGGCGTGATGGTGACCCTCGTGGCCATGACCGTGGGCCTCATGGTCATGCTCATGGCAGTGCTCGTGTTCGTGCTCGCCATGATCATGATGGTAGTGCTCATGCTCATGTGTGTGCTCGGTGCCCGCTTCGTTGCCGTAGAGCCAGGCCATGTCGTGGTCGTGGTTCTCGAGCTCCTCAGCCAGCTGAACATCAAAGTCGCAGGCGTCGATGCCATGCTTGTTTACGCGTGTAACGGCAATCTCAAAGCCGCCGACCGGCAGCGTGGCGAGCTGGTCGCGCAGATGCTCCTCGCTGGCGCCCAGGTCGAGCAGGGCCGCGACGGTCATGTCGCCGCTGATGCCCGAGGCGCCGTCGATGATAAGCGTGTGCTGATGGTTGGACATGAAATGCTCCTTAGCGGGCGCAGGACGTGCCGGCGCTCAGATGATTGATAAGACTTGCCTGATAGGCGGCGCCAAAGCCGTTGTCGATATTGACGACCGAAACGCCGCTGGCGCAGGAGTTGAGCATGGCGAGCAGTGCGGCCATGCCGCCAAAGTTCGCGCCATAGCCCACGCTGGTGGGGACGGCGATGACCGGACAGCTCACAAGGCCTCCGATGACGCTCGCCAGGGCGCCCTCCATGCCGGCGATGGCGATGACCACCTGCGCCTGGGCAAGTTCCTCAGCATGAGCGAGCAGGCGGTGCAGGCCGGCGACACCCACGTCGTAGAGGCGATCGACCTCGTTGCCGTAGAACTCGGCCGTCAACGCGGCTTCTTCGGCGACGGGCAGGTCGCTCGTGCCGGCGCAGGCGACGACGATGCGTCCGTTGCCGGTAGGGGAGGGCTTGCCGCCCACGAGGGCGAGCTGTGCGTCCGGGACATATCCCAGGTCGATGCCGTTGCCAAGAAGCTCAGCGGTGCGCGCGGCTTTTTCGGCATCCAGGCGCGTGACCAGGATGCGCTCCTGGCCGGCATCGCGCAGTGCTTCGATAATGGCGGCAATCTGATCGGCGGTTTTACCGGCCCCGTAGACAACCTCGCCGGCTCCCTGGCGCACCCCGCGCGAAAGATCGAGCTGCGCAAAGCCCAGATCGGCGGTCGGAGCCGTCTGGATGCGCGTGAGGGCGTCGGCAGGGGTGACTGCTCCGCCGGCAACATCGCTCAGCAATTGCTCAAGATCTCGCTTATCCATATATGTTCCCTTCGACGGCGCAAAGTCTAGCACTCAAAGGGTATGTTTCCGAACACTAAGACAAAATTGTTCGGAAACTATAGGACAGACTGATTCAATTGTTAGACGGATCGACTAGTCGCGCAGGATGATGTCCATGGCGAGCATCAGGTTGCGCTCGTCGATGGTAAACGGGGCGGCCTCGCGCGTCTTGGGCTTGGCACAAAACGCGATGCCCGTGCCTGCGGCCTGGATCATGGGGATGTCGTTGGCGCCGTCGCCGATCGCGACCGTATGGGCCATGTCGACGCCGCACTCAACTGCCCAGTCCAGCAGCTGGATAAGCTTGGACTCCTTGGTCACGATGTCTGCCGCCAGCTTACCCGTGAGCTTGCCGTCCACGACCTCCAGGCGGTTAGCCAGGCAAAAGTCGATGCCCGCGGCGGCCACGATCTTATCGGCGACCTCGTGAAAGCCGCCGCTTACCACGCCGACCTTCCAGCCCTTGCTGTGCGCCGAGCGCACAAGCTCCAGCGCGCCGTGGGTGAACGTCACGCGCTCAAAGGTGCGCTCGAACACGCTCTTGTCCAGGCCGGCAAGCAGCCCCACGCGCTCCTCGAGCGCCTGCTTAAAGTCAAGCTCGCCGCGCATGGCGCGTTCGGTGATCTGTGCAACTTGCTCACCCACGCCGGCCTCCTCGCCCAACAGGTCGATGACTTCCTGGTTGATGAGCGTGGAGTCGATATCCATAACGATGAGGCGTGCAGTCATGGTGGGCCTTTCCGAGTGCTGTTTTATTGGGGCATATTGTCGCACGTGACGAGCGCGGGCGGGTGTCGCGGCGCGTCAATTGTTTCGTCTCCGTCAAGTCTTTGGGCAGGAGCCACTTTTTCGCGGCACATCGACGCGAGTGCGATAAGATAGAACGCCATGTCTGGCTGCGCGGTTTACGCAGGCTGGGCAAATCTGTACGACGCCGCCCGGAACGACACGGGGCGGCACAGATCCATAAAGGAGGATCACTGGTATGAGCCAGACCCGTCCCATCGATGAGCATTCCATGCACACCCGTACCTGCGGCGAGCTTCGCTTCGAGAACGTGGGCGAAGAGGTCACCCTCACCGGTTGGGTGAGCCGTCGCCGCGACCACGGCGGCCTTATCTTCTGCGACCTTCGCGACCGTGAGGGCATCACGCAGCTCACCTTCGACCCCGAGCACTCCGACGGCGATGCCTTTAAGATCGCCGAGACCATGCGTCCCGAGTGGCCCATCAAGATTCACGGCGTCGTGCGCGCCCGTGGCGAGGAGACCACCAACACCAAGCTCGCGACCGGCGAGATCGAGGTCCTGACCGATCATGCCGAGGTGCTCAACACTTCCGTCACCCCGCCGTTCCAGATCGAGGACGGCATCGAGACCAGCGAGGACACCCGCCTGCGCTATCGCTATCTGGACCTCCGTCGTCCCGAGATGATGGCCAACCTCAAGCTGCGCTCCGACTTTACCTTTGCCATTCGCGAGGCGCTGCACAACCGTGAGTTCATGGAGGTCGAGACGCCCTCCCTGTTCAAGTCCACGCCCGAGGGCGCCCGCGACTTCATCGTTCCCAGCCGTATTCAGCCGGGTAACTTCTACGCCCTGCCGCAGTCTCCGCAGCTCCTGAAGCAGCTGCTCATGGTCGGTGGCGTCGAGCGCTACTACCAGGTTGCCAAGTGCTTCCGCGACGAGGACCTGCGCGCCGACCGTCAGCCCGAGTTCACCCAGGTCGATATCGAGATGTCCTTCGTGGACCAGAACGACGTTATGAGCGCCCTCGAAGAGGTTCTTGCCGATGCCTTCGGCCGCATGGGTGTCGAGATGCCCACGCCGCTGCGTCGCATGAACTACTGGGAGGCCATGGACACCTATGGCTCCGACAAGCCCGATACCCGCTATGGCATGCACTTGGTCGACCTGACCGACATCTTCGCCAACTCCAAGTTCAAGGTCTTTGCGACTGCCGCGAACGAGGAGGGCTCTGTCGTCAAGGCCATCAACGCCAAGGGCGCCGGGGCCTGGGCTCGCGCCAAGATCGATAAGCTTGCCGGCGTGGCTTCCACGTTTGGCGCCAAGGGCCTGGCCTGGATCGCATTCCGCGAGGACGGCTCCATCAACAGCCCCATCGTCAAGTTCTTCTCGGACGAGGAGATGGCCGCCCTGCGCGAGCGCATGGACGTCGAGCCCGGCGACCTTGTGATGTTCGCCGCCGGCCCGCGCCTGCTCTCCGACGAGATCCTGGGCGGCATGCGTTCCCACATGGCTAACGCGCTCGAGATCAAGCGCGAGGGCCACGACTTCCTGTGGGTCGTCAACTTCCCGCTGTTCCACTGGGACGAGGACCGCAAGGCTTACGCTGCCGAGCACCAGCCCTTCACCCTGCCGACCGAGACCGACATCGCCAAGATCGAGGCCAATCCGTTGGCAGCCGGTTCTTGCACCTACGACTTTGTCATGGACGGCTTTGAGGCCGGTGGCGGCGGTATGCGTATCCACAACGCCGAGATGCAGATGTCCATGCTCAAGCTCCTGGGCTTTACCGAGGAGCGTGCCGAGTCTCAGTTTGGCTTCCTCATGGAGGCCCTCAAGTTTGGTGCGCCCCCGATGGGCGGCTTCGCTCTGGGCCTGGATCGCGTGTGCATGCTGCTCACCGGCTCCGACTCCATCCGCGACGTCATGGCGTTCCCCAAGACGGCCAGCGGCTCCGACCTCATGTCGGGCGCTCCGAGTGCCGTTTCTGGTGCCCAACTCAAGGACGTCAGCCTGCGCCTGATGTAGGCGAGCGGCTACATAATGCCCGTAACGAGGGAAGGACGTGTGCCTTCCCTCGTTTTTTGTGGGACGGGGATGCGGCCGGTAACGTACAATAACTACCACGTGGCTGGGTTTTGCCGGCCGAATGTGCGATGCCGCGGGAGGGGACATGGTCGAGTTTACAAAGACGATTAAAGATCCGTTGGGACTTCATGCCCGCCCGGTTGCGCTGCTCTATGACATCATTGCCAAGCATCGTAGCGACGTGTCAGTCAGCATCGGCGATCGCCACACGGATGGCCGCGATGTCATGGGACTCATGGCCCTCTATGGTGAGTGCGGCGAGGACATCGTGTTCCGCGTTTCGGGCGTAGACGAGGCTTCCTGTGTCACATCGATTAGAAACCTCTCGCTCTAAGCATGACAGGGCGTGGTAAAGGATGGTCCTTTGCCGCGCCCTTTTGTTTCATATAGGAAACTTTTCCGAAAACTGAATAGGGACCCTTTCCAAAAAGTTAACCACGTGCTAGTTTACTATAGCGAACATAGACGTGGTTAACTTTTGCTGCGTCGATGTTGAGGACGAACTGACGTTAGGAGCTCACTCATGTCTTGCGGACCGCAGATGCCGGCTATGCCGCTTTCGATGGTAAAAGCGGGCGAAACCGTGCGCGTGTCTCGCGTAAAGGGCAATGAGGATATGAAGCACCATCTCAAGGACCTCGGCTTTGTCGAGGGCAGTGAGGTTCACGTGGTGAGCTCGAGTGGCGCCAATATCATCGTCACCGTGCTGGGCGCACGCTTTGGCATCGATTCCAAGGTCGCCATGCACATCATGACCGTCGGTTAGTCGACGGTATTTCTGTACGCACTGAAAGGGGGACAAGTAAATGAAGACGTTGGGTGACGTTAAGGTGGGCGAGAGCTCTACCATCGTCAAGCTTCACGGCGAGGGCGCGCTTCGCCGTCACCTTATGGACCTGGGGCTCATCAAGGGCACGTCGTTTAAGGTCGTAAAGGTTGCACCGCTCGGCGATCCGGTCGAGATCAACGTGCGCGGCTACGAGCTTTCCATCCGCAAGGAGGAGGCTGCCGTCGTCGAGGTCCAGTAAGGGCCCGCGGCAACTATTTATGCAGATAAAGTTAGGTTTTTCTAACTTAAATTTGCAATGTTGAAGCACATTATCCAGCCCGTGCGGAGAAAGCAGCGCGGGCACACAAGGAAGAAGGATTGAATGGCGGATTCTCAGATCCATGTCGCGCTGGCGGGTAACCCCAACTGCGGCAAGACCACGCTTTTCAACCTGATCACCGGCGCCAACGGCTACGTTGGCAACTGGCCCGGCGTCACGGTTGAGAAAAAGGAAGCCAAGCTCCTGAGTGACAAGAACGTCACGATTACGGACCTCCCCGGCATCTACTCGCTTTCCCCCTACAGCCCCGAGGAGCAGTGCTCGCGCGATTACCTCATGAGCGGCGAGCCCGATGTGGTCGTCCAAGTTGTCGACGCGACCAACCTTGAGCGCAATCTGTACCTGGCACTTCAGGTCATCGAGACCGGCCTGCCCGTGGTCGTGGCCCTCAACATGGCCGACCTGGTCGAGAAGAACGGCGACAAGATCGACACCGACAAGCTGTCCAAGAAGCTCGGTTGCCCGGTCATGATGATCTCGGCCCTTAAAAACAAGGGCATCACGGAGCTGTTCGAGCAGGTCAAGAAGTCCGCTGCTTCCAAGGGCCAGGTGCCGGAGCACAAGTTCGATTCTTCTATCGAGGACGTTCTGGACCACATCGAGAACAACCTGCCGGCGAGTGTTCCCGCCAACAAGCGTCGCTACTACGCCGTCAAGCTGTTTGAGCGCGACGCGGACGCCTGCAAGCTCATCAACCTCACCAAGGAGAAGGCCGCTCGCGTCGAGCAGCTGGTCGCCCAGTGCGAGCAGGATTGCGACGACGACGCCGAGTCCATCATCACCGGCGAGCGCTATGGCGTGATCGCCCACATTATTGACGAGTGCCTCACCAAGGCTCCGGCCAAGATGAGTACCTCCGAGAGGATCGACCGCGTGGTTACCAACCGTATCCTGGGTCTGCCGATCTTTGTGGTCATCATGTTCTGCGTGTACTACATTGCCGTTTCCACCCTGGGCGGCACGGTGACCGACTTCACCAACGACCAGCTCTTCGGCACCGACGGCTGGTATGTGCTCGGCCAGGGTCGCGACGCCTACGATGAGGCTGTCGAGGCCGCGGGCGACGACGCCGACTCGGTCGACCCGGCGGAGTTTGGCCCCTATGTCCCGGGTCTCACCACCGTGGTGCACGACGCCCTTGTGGCCGGTGGCACCGAGGACGGTGGTCTGGTCGATTCGCTCGTCTGTGACGGCATCGTCGGCGGCCTGGGCGCCATCTTCGGCTTTGTGCCGCAGATGTTCCTGCTCTTTATCATGCTGTCTTTCCTGGAGGACTGCGGCTACATGGCCCGCGTCGCCTTCATCATGGACCGCGTGTTCCGCCGCTTTGGCCTGTCCGGTAAGTCCTTCATCCCGATGCTCGTGTCCTCGGGCTGCGGCGTCCCCGGCGTCATGGCCACCAAGACCATCGAGAACGAGAAGGACCGCCGCATGACGGTCATGACCACCACGTTCATCCCCTGCGGCGCCAAGCTGCCGATTATTGCCCTGCTCATGGGTTCCATCATCGGCGATTCTTCCACCACCGCCGCATGGATCAGCCCGCTCTTCTACTTCCTGGGCGTCTTTGCCGTCATCGCCTCGGGCCTCATGCTCAAGAAGACCAAGCTCTTCGCCGGTCGCCCGACGCCGTTCGTCATGGAGCTCCCTGCCTACCACTTCCCGGCGATCCGCTCTTGGGCGCTGCACGTGTGGGAGCGCTGCTGGGCCTTTATCAAGAAGGCCGGCACGGTCATCTTTGCGTCCACCGTCGTCGTTTGGTTCCTCTCCAACTTTGGTAGCTACAACGGCTCCTTTGGCTTCCTGCCTGCGATGGACGGCATCCCCGAGGAGTTTATGGATTACTCCGTGCTTGCCATGCTCGGCAACCTGGTCGCTTGGATCTTCGCCCCGCTCGGCTTTAGCACCTGGCAGGCCACGGCGCTGACCGTCTCGGGCCTTGTCGCCAAGGAGAACGTCGTCGCCACCGCCGGCTCGCTGCTCTCCGTTGCCGACGCCGCCGAGACCGACCCGAGCCTGTGGACCGCGTTTGCGGGTATGTTCCCGACCATGGGCGCTTGCGTTGCCTTCGGCGCTTTCAACCTGCTGTGCGCTCCGTGCTTTGCCGCGATGGGTACCATCCGCAACCAGATGGACTCCGGCAAGTGGACCGCGATCGCCATCGGTTACGAATGCGCCTTTGCTTGGGTCATCGGCCTGTTCATCAACCAGTTCTACAACCTGTTTGTGCTGGGACAGTTTGGTGTCTGGACGGTTGTGGCCATCGTGCTGCTCGTTGCGATGCTCTTCCAGATCTTCCGCCCCATGCCCAAGCATGTTTGGACCGACGAGGACGAGACCAACACCGCTTCTGCCACGGTTTCCGCCTAAGTCCGAATAAGGATTAGCCCCTTTCCAAAAGCCCGGGTGTCCCAGCGACCCCCGGGCTTTTTGGTGGGGGAGATGTGACGTTTCCGCAGATAAAACCGACCAAAATAAACCTGTCCCTTTTTGGTGGGTTGAGAATGGGGTAAAGTAAGTGATGGTTAACTAGAGGAGGCTTGCTATGGCACCTATCGATATTGTTGTACTGGCTGTTATCGGCATTGCGTTTGTCGCCGTGTGCGTGCGCATTTATCGCAAGGGCACCTGCGCCGACTGCGCTCAAGGTGGCGTTTGCACGGGACATTGCTCCAACAAAAAAACCTGCGCCGCACTTAAGGGCGTAGACAAAATCGCCGAAGACTTGGGCCGCGGTATCAAATAAGGCCTGACATCCAAACACCCCGCGAGCATCCGCTCGCGGGGCACTTTGCGCATTTGGGCGCGAGCGCGGCGAGTTGAAGAGTATTTTTGGGGTATCGCTAACTATGTGGTCAACGGCCCGCTCACCGTGGTTCATGCCGTGGCAGGCGCTAAGCTCGCCGTCGAAGGCATGACCAACTACCTGGGCCTCTAACTCCATCCCATCCATTAGTTGCGGTGAAATACGGACTGTTTTGGCTGCCAAAAGCCTCATCTACTCCGTATTCCACCGCAACTTTTTTTGTGAGGTGGGCTAGAGACGCTGCATGCGGTACCCGACACCCATGTGCGTCTGAATCATCTTGGGGTGAGAGGGGTCTGCCTCGATCTTCTTGCGCAGGGTGCGCATGAACACGCGCAGGCTCGCCAGATCGCTGTCCCAGCTCGTGCCCCATATCTCGCGGGTGATGAAGGTGTGGGTGAGCACCTTGTCGACGTTTTTCGCCAGAAGGACGAGCAATTTGTACTCGGTTGGGGTGAGCGAGAGCTCGCGTCCGTCTTTCGTCGCGTATCCCGCGGCGTAGTCGATATGCAGCGGACCGTTGTCAAACGTGCTCGCTTCTGTCGACTCGCTCGACGCCATCGAGGAGCGCCTCAAATTCGCACGGACGCGCGCGAGCAACTCATCCACAGAAAAGGGCTTGGTGAGGTAGTCGTCTGCCCCTGCGTCAAGTGCTGCAATCTTGTCGGAATCTTCGGTGCGCGCCGAAATGACGATAATGGGGACTGCCGACCAGCTTCGGATCTTCGTGATGACCTCGATACCGTCAATGTCAGGAAGGCCGAGGTCGAGCATGATGAGGCTGGGGCCGTGCGACACCGCATCCATGATGGCGGCCTGGCCGTTGCAAACCTTGCTCACGACATAGCCGTGGAGGTCAAGCGCGGTCGAAACGAGGTTTTGAACGGTCAGGTCATCTTCGACCAGGAGGATGCGTGGCTTAGCGGCATTATTCATGAATCTCGATCTCCTCGGCAGGCAGGGTAAAACGGAAGATGGCCCCATGGGGGTGGTTGTCGCGAACTTCGATGACGCCGCCATGCGCCTCCACGATGGAGCGGCAGAGCGACAGCCCAAGGCCGATGCTTCGACGCGAATCCACGGGCCGCGTATTGCTTGAGGTGAAGAAACGCTCAAAGATATGAGGCTTGTCGCAGTCTGCTACACCCGGCCCATCGTCTGCGACGTCCACCACGATGAACTCACCCTCGCGACGTGCGCTGATGGTGACAGTCGAGTCCTCGGGCGTGTATTTGAAGGCGTTCATGATGAGATTCGTAAGCACCTGCATGATGAGATGGACGTCGATGCGTACCAGCAGGATGTCGTCAGTGTGCTCGATGGTGACGGCACGTCCATGCGATGCTTGGGCGACATGGCTGAGGGCGGCCTCGATGACCTCGTCGATGAGCTCGGATGTTAAGTTGAGGCGAATGGTGCCGTCCTCGACGCGTGCGATGGCGAGGAGGTTTTCCACGGTATCGATAAGCCAGAGGGAATCGTCGTAGATGGCATCGGCAAGATCGCAGCGCTGTTCGAAGCTGAGCTTCTCGTCGCTCTTCCGAAGGATTGCCGCAGATCCGGATATAGCCGTGAGGGGTGTCCTCAAATCGTGGCCGATGGAGCGCAAAAGGTTGGCGCGCAGCTGCTCGTTTTTCGCCAAGACCGCAGCCTCTTCGCGCTCTTGCGCCGCCCGGTCGCTTTCGAGCGCCAAGGCGCATTCACCTACGATAGATAGGACGATCGAATGCTCGAAGGCTTCGATCTCGCGCCCCTCCAGGGCGATGCCGATGACACCGAATACCTTGTCGCCGGTGCGAACCGCGAGGTAGAGACAGTGTGCCTCAGGCAGGGTCCGCGTGCTTGCGCCCGCGCGCTTGTTGTTGGTGTAGGTCCAGGTTGCAACGGCGCGCTCGTAGTCGGTGAGCAGCGACGCGGATCGGTTTTCGGTGCCAGCGGACTCATAGAGCGCTTTGCCGAGCGTGCCGTGTTCGGCGGTGTAGAAGACCACGTCGAGTTTTAGCAGTTTGATGAGTTGGTTCATGGCGACGCGGGCGCACTCCTCCGCGCTATGGGCTTGCTGCAAGAGCTGGTTCGTTTCGAGGAGTACGCGCGTTTTGAATGCGTTCTCGGCGGAGGTACGGGCGTTGTCGGCGATGCGCGCAGTTAACTCGCCGGCGACCATAGCGGTAGCGAACATGATGCCGAACGTGACCAGATAGCTTCGGTCGTAGCTGGCGAGCGAAAACAGAGGCGTGACGAAGCAGAAGTTGTAAAGCACTACAGAGAGCACGCTCGATACGATCGTGCAGATACGCCCCGTCGTGGTGACGGCGGTCAGCAGGGCCGTGAGGATATAGAGGGATATGATGCTGGAATCGGCAAATCCCAGATGGCGGAAAGCCGTGCCGATCGCCGTGGCGACAAGAGAGAGGGCCAGCGTGCGAAGCACGTTTCGGCTGTTGGGCGGCTGCAGGGCGAGCGTACGGCGGCGTCCTTTGGGCCGGGAGGGCGGAGTCGACTGGTCTGGAATGATGTAAATGTCGAGGTTCGGGGCGAATGTTATGAGCTGTTCTACGAGAGATTTGCGGCCAAAGAGGGCCTGACGGACGCTGCTGCGCTCGCCCGTGCGCCCCATGACGATCTTCGAAATACCCGACAGGCGCGCGAACTCGGAGATCTGAAACGCGATGTCGTCGCCATAGACGGTTTCCATATGTGCTCCGAGCTGCTCGGCTAGGGCGATATTGGCTGCAAGCTTGGTACGCTCATTATCGCTCATGGCTTGCGTGTGCGGGCTCTCTACGAACAGGGCGACGAGCTCGCTGCGAAACGCTTTCGCCATGCGCGCGGCGGCACGGACGATGCGGGGATTGGTCGGCGCCGGGGAGACACAGACTAAGATACGCTCCCTGGTGTAGTAGTCACGGTTTCCCAGCACGCGTGCGGCGTCTGTGAGGTGGCCGGTGCGATCGGCGCAGCGGCGCAGCGCGATTTCTCGGAGTGCGGTGAGGTTCTCGACGGTAAAAAAATGCTGTTGCGCTCGGGCGGCTTGCGCGGGACGGTAGACGAGGCCGGCGCGAAGGCGCTCAAGTAGGTCTTCGGGCTCTATGTCGACGAGCTCGACCTGGTCGGCATCATCGAAGATACGGTCGGGGATTCGTTCGCTCACGACAACGCCGGTGATGGATGCAACCATGTCGTTTAGGCTCTCGATATGCTGAACGTTCACGGTCGTATAGACGTCGATGCCCGCATGTAGAAGTTCCTCGACGTCTCGATAGCGTTTGTCGTGGCGAGACCCCGGCGCATTCGTATGGGCGAGCTCGTCGACAAGGATGAGCTGAGGGGCGCGTTCGATAGCCGCATCTAGATCGAACTCGCTGAGCGCAATGCCGTTGTGCTCGATGAGTTTACAGGGCACTTTCTCAAGCCCTTGTGCAAGATGGGCAGTTGCCGGACGTTCGTGCGGCTCAATGTACCCCGCGACGACGTCAACACCTCGCCGCTTGGCGGCGTGGGCGGCTTGAAGCATCGCATAGGTTTTGCCTGCGCCGGCAGCGTAGCCAAAGAAAATCTTGAGGTGTCCCCGGCTGGTTCGAGCGTCATCGGCGACCTCGTCTTTCTCAATTGCCTTGAGGATGAGGTCTGGATTGACGCGAGTGTCCGATGCGTCGCGCTGCATAGCGTAGCCTTTCTGAAGCGTTGTCCATGCGTGCATACGCGGTGAGGACGCCACTGTATGCTCGCGAGGTCGAGTATAGGCGCACTGCAGCCGCAATAGTGCTTTCTACCTGCATCTTTACGGCATCTTAAGGACGTGGGCCCCGGCCCTCACGCCTCTTTAATCCCTAGAAGCGTTTACTGTCCCCAGACGCTTGCGAGAGCAGGCGTCCGAGACATCGGACCGCGCGTGAAAGGGGCGGTAAATGGACATCCTCAGTCCCATCATCGGAGTCGTCTGCATTGGACTCTTTATCTATTACATCTACATTCTGATGAGGAGTGATTCGTAAACTATGGATGCTGCGATTCAGTACATCTTGTACTTTGCCGTGCTCGTCGTCTTGGCCGTTCCGCTCGGTCGGTTCATGGCCCATATCATGGATGGTGAGCATACGTTCCTGTCGCCTGTGTTTGCTCCTGTGGAGCGTGGCGTCTATCGTCTGCTTCGCATCGACGCGGCAGAGCAGATGGGGTGTAGGCGCTATCTGGCGAGCGTGCTGGTCTTTTCGGGGATCGGCCTCGTGGCTCTTGTGGCACTCCAGGTGCTTCAGTCTTTCTTGCCAGGCAATCCCCAGCACCTGCCGAGTGTGTCATGGGACCTGTCGTTCAATACGGCTGCTTCCTTCATAACCAACACCAACTGGCAATCCTATTCCGGTGAGACCACCCTGTCCTACTTTGTGCAGTTCATGGGCCTCACCGTGCAAAACTTCTTGTCCGCCGGCACCGGTATTGCGGTCATGTTCGCGCTCATCCGCGGTTTCCGTCAGGTCAAGGAGCAGGGTCTGGGTTCCTTCTGGGTCGACCTCACCCGCACCGTCCTGTATGTGCTCATCCCGCTGAACCTCGTGTTCGGCATCTGCCTGGCTGCCGGTGGCGTTATCTCCAATTTTCAGCCGGCTCAGAAGGCTGAGCTCGTAGAGCCCGTTGCTGTCCAGCCTAATGCAGACGGCGGTTGGAGCGTCATCGACGGCGCCCAGATCGAGGGCGACACGGTCAAGGTCGACGGCAAGGTCGTCGAGGGCGCCCGCGTGGTCACCGAGCAGTTTTTGCCCCAGGGTCCTGCGGCCAGCCAGGTTGCCATCAAACAATCCGGCACCAACGGCGGCGGCTTCTTTGGCGCGAACTCTGCGCATCCGTATGAGAACCCCAATGCCTTCACCAACATCATCGAGATGACCAGCTTGCTGCTGATTCCGGTCGCCTGCTGCTTCACCTTCGGCATCGGTGTCAAGAATGCCAGGCAGGGCAAGGCCATCTTCGCGGCGATGTTTATCCTGCTCGTGGTCTTTACCGGCATCATCGCCGTTAACGAGCATATGGGTACGCCGCAGCTGGCAGATGGCGGTGCGGTCAACATCGAGATGACCGATGGCCAGGCGGGCGGCAACATGGAGGGCAAGGAGAGCCGCTTTGGCATCGCCTCCTCTTCTACCTGGTCCGCTTTCACGACGGCTGCTTCCAACGGCTCGGTCAACTCCATGCACGACTCCTACACCCCGCTCGGCGGGTTTGTCCAGATGCTCCAGATAGCGCTGGGCGAGGTGGTGTTCGGCGGCGTGGGCTGCGGCCTGTACGGCATGATCGGCTTCGCCATCCTCACGGTATTTATCGCCGGCCTTATGGTCGGCCGCACGCCCGAGTTCCTGGGCAAGAAGATCGAGCCGACCGAGATGCGCTGGGCGGTGGTTCTGTGTCTCGCCACCCCGTTCGCCATTCTGGTGAGCTCCACTATCGCCTGCATGGTGCCCGGTCTTGTCGACCAACTCAACAACGGCGGGGCGCATGGCTTCTCCGAGGTCCTGTACACCCTTACTTCGGCTGGCGGCAACAACGGCTCCTCATTCGCCGGCATGAACTGCAACATCCCGTGGATCAACGTGCTGCTGGGTATCGAGATGCTGTTCGCGCGGTTCCTGCCGATTGCGGGCACGCTCGCCATCGCGGGCTCGCTGGCCGGGAAGGGCAAGGTCGCCGAGGGCGCCGGCACGCTTTCCACCACCAATGCCATGTTCGTGTTCCTGCTGGTATTCGTCGTTCTGCTGATTGGCGCCCTGAGCTTCTTCCCGGCGTTGGCGCTTGGTCCCGTTGCCGAATTCTTCCAGATGGTTGCGTAAAGGAGTCGCAGATTTATGGCTATGCAAAAAGACATGATGAGCCGCGCGGTGCGCGATTCATTTGCCAAGCTTGACCCCCGTGTCCAGGTCCAAAACCCGGTCATGTTCCTGGTGTGGCTGTCGGCCGCCATGACCTCCATTCTGGCTATCGCCTCAATTATTGGGGTACAGGACGCCGACGTCCCCACGTACTATGTGATCGCCATTGCCGTCATTCTCTGGCTGACCGACCTCTTTTCAAATTTTGCCGAGGCGCTTGCCGAGGGCCGCGGTAAGGCGCAGGCAGATTCCCTGCGCGCGGCGAAAAAGGACGTCGAGGCCCATCGCATCGAGTCCGTCGAGGATAAGGACCGTTTCACGGTCGTTCCCGGTACCAAGCTCTCACGCGGGGATCTGGTGGTCGTGCGCGCCGGCGAGCAGATTCCGGGAGACGGCGATGTCATCGAGGGTGCCGCCTCGGTTGATGAGTCGGCCATCACCGGCGAGTCTGCACCCGTGGTTCGTGAGGCTGGCGGCGACCGTTCTGCCGTCACTGGCGGCACTACCGTGCTTTCCGATTGGATTGTGGTGAAAATTACCAGCGAGCCTGGCCAGAGCTTCCTGGATAAGATGATCGCCATGGTCGAGGGCGCCGCCCGCAAGAAGACCCCCAACGAGGTCGCGCTCGAGATCTTTCTGGTTGCTCTGTCCGTCATCTTCATCCTCGTGACGATCGCACTGTATTGCTACTCGAGTTTCTCTGCAGGGCTCAACGGTATGGCGAATCCCACCGCTGTGACCACGCTCGTTGCCTTGCTCGTCTGTCTGGCGCCCACCACCATTGGTGCGCTGCTGTCCGCCATTGGCATCGCCGGCATGAGCCGACTGAACGAGGCCAACGTGCTGGCCATGTCCGGCCGCGCCATCGAGGCCGCCGGCGACGTCGACATCCTCATGCTCGATAAGACCGGTACCATCACCTTGGGCAACCGCCAGGCCGCTGAGTTCATTCCGGTCGACGGTGTCGATCCGGCAGAACTCGCCGATGCCGCGCAGCTGTCCTCTCTGGCGGATGAGACCCCCGAGGGCCGCTCCATCGTCGTGCTCGCCAAGGAGCAGTTTGGGCTGCGCGGCCGCACACTCGAGGATAAGGGCATGGAGTTCATCCCTTTCACCGCGGCGACCCGCATGTCCGGTGTGAACTACGCCGACAGCGAGATTCGCAAGGGTGCGGCCGATTCCGTTCGCGCTTATGTGGAGGCTGCCGGAGGAGTGTTTTCGAAGGAGTGCGACGAGGCCGTCGAACGCATTGCGAAGGTGGGCGGCACCCCGTTGGTCGTGGCAAAGGACCGACGTGTGCTGGGCGTCGTCTACCTTAAGGACATCATCAAGTCCGGCGTGAAGGAGAAGTTCGCCGACCTGCGCCGCATGGGTATCAAGACCATCATGGTGACGGGTGATAATCCGCTGACGGCCGCCGCCATCGCAGCCGAGGCGGGCGTGGACGACTTCCTGGCCGAGGCCACCCCCGAGGGCAAGCTCGAGAAGATCCGCGCGTTCCAGCATGAGGGCCATCTGGTCGCGATGACCGGCGACGGCACCAACGACGCGCCGGCGCTGGCGCAGGCGGATGTCGCCGTGGCCATGAACACGGGAACCCAGGCTGCCAAGGAGGCCGGCAACATGGTCGACCTCGACTCCAGCCCCACCAAGCTCATCGATATCGTGCGTATCGGCAAGCAACTGCTCATGACCCGCGGCTCGCTCACGACCTTCTCGGTCGCCAACGACGTCGCCAAGTATTTCGCCATTATCCCGGCGCTATTCTCGCCGATCTACCCCGGGTTGGACACCCTCAACATCCTGGGGCTCACCAGCCCGTTGACTGCCGTGCTGTCCGCCATTATCTACAACGCGCTGGTCATCGTCGCGCTGATTCCTGCCGCCCTGAAAGGCGTGAAGTACCGCGAGCTTTCGTCCGGCCAGCTGCTGACCCACAACCTGCTGGTGTGGGGTCTGGGCGGTATCGTGGCGCCGTTCGTATTCATCAAGATTATCGACATGCTGCTGGCCTTGTTCGGCATTGGCATGATGTAGACGGAGGTTTGTATGTTCAAAGGTATCGCATCGCGCGCACTTGGCGTGTTCGCGCTGTTTACCATCGTCTGCGGCCTGGGATACACGCTCGTGGTGACCGGCGTCGCGCAGCTTGCGTTTCCGTACCAGGCGAACGGATCGCTTATTACGGTCGACGGCAAGGTTGTGGGTTCCGAGCTCATCGGCCAGAACTTTGATGACGAAGCCCACATGTGGGGTCGTATCCAGAACGTGTCAATTGTCGAAGGCGAAGACGGCGAGCTCATGGCGTATGGTGTCCCGTCCAACCTGTCCCCGGCGAGTGAGGAGTATCGGCAGCTGATAGATGCGCGCGTGAAGAAGATCCGCGCCGCCAACCCCGATGCCGATATGGACGCCGTGCCCGTCGATCTGGTGACGTGTTCGGGGTCCGGTCTCGACCCGGAGATCTCTCCGGATGCCGCCGAGTACCAGGTTCCGCGCCTTGCCAAGGCCACGGGCAAAAGTGAGGACGAGGTGCGCGACATCATCGCCGCGTGCACCAAGGGCCGTTTCCTCGGCGTGTTCGGCGAGCCCACGGTCAACGTGCTCAAGGTGAACCTTATGCTGGACGGCGCGCTGTAGGTGAGGAAGTGGCGGATGAGGGCATGACTGACTATCTGAGCCCTCAATTCCACCCCGCCCATCAGTTGCGGTGAAATACGGACTGTTTTGCCTGTCAAAAGCTTCATCTACTCCGTATTCCACCGCAACTTTTTTATGAGGGTCGGGATTGAAGGTGGGGAGTGCGAGCGAGTGCGAATGCGGCGGTTACTGATACGATAGGTACGTTAGCAACTGCCGCCGAGCGGCTCAAACGAAAGGAACCCTGTATGGAGTCCTCCGCCTATCCAATGCTCTTTAGCCCGATCAAGGTCGGTACGACCGAGGTCAAGAACCGCGTCTTTATGCCGCCGGTGTCCACCAACCTGGCCGATCATGGCTATGTGACCGACGACTTGGTCGATCATTACCGTGCCCGCGCCAAGGGCGGCGTGGGCCTGATCATCACCGAGGTCGTGACGGTCGAGCCCACCTATACCTATCTGCCGGGTGACATGTGCTGCTACGACGACACATTTATCCCCGGCTGGGAAAAGCTCGCCGCGGCCGTCCACGAGTATGGCTGCAAGATCATGCCGCAGCTCTTCCACCCCGCCTACATGGCCTTTAACATTCCGGGCACGCCGCGCTTGATCGCTCCGTCCTTTGTGGGCCCGTCCTATGCCCGCGAGGCGCCGCGCCCCATTACGGTCGACGAGATCCACGAGCTCACACATCAGTTTGGCGATGCCGCTGTGCGCATGCAGAAGGCTGGCGTCGATGGCGTCGAGGTCCATGCGGCGCACGCTCACGGCATGCTTGGCGGCTTTTTGACCCCGCTCTACAACAAGCGCACCGACGAGTACGGTGGCTCGCTCGACGCCCGCATGCGCTTCCTGCTCGAGGTCATCGCCGAGATTCGCGAGCGCTGCGGCAAGGACTTCATCATCGACGTCCGTATTTCGGGCGACGAGTACACCGACGGCGGCCTGACCCTCAACGACATGATCTACGTCTCGCGTCGCCTGGAGAAGGCCGGCGTCGACATGATTCACGTGTCGGGCGGCACCACCATCAAGCGCGGCTCTGCGATTCCCGCCGCCGGCACGCAGCAGGCCTCGCACGCCGCCTGCTCGCGCGAGATCAAAAAGCACGTCAACATTCCCGTCGCCACCGTCGGACGCATCAACGAGGCCTGGATTGCCGAGGAGCTAATTGAGGACGGCGCTGCCGACATCTGCATGATGGGCCGTGCCAATCTGTGCGATGCCGAGTTCTGCAACAAGGCTGCTGCCGGTAACGCCGACGACATCCGCCCCTGCATCGGTTGCCTGCGCTGCCTGAACGGCATCATGTTTGGCAAGCGCATCTCCTGCACCGTCAACCCGGACGTGGAGCGCGACGAGGCTGGCTACGAGCCTGCCGCCGAGGCAAAGAACGTGCTCGTTGTGGGTGCTGGTCCTGCGGGTATGGAGGCAGCCTACATTGCCGCCAAGCGCGGTCATAACGTGGTGCTCGTGGATAAACAGGACGAACCGGGTGGCGAGATGCGCATCGCAGCCGTGCCGCCGGCAAAGCAGGAGCTCACCCGCGTGATCAAGTATCAGTACCGTCGCCTGGCCGAGGCCGGCGTCACGTGCGTCTTTGGCACCGAGCTCTCGGCCGAGAACATTCAGCGCGACTACGCGGGCTACGAGGTTGTCCTGGCTTATGGCGCCGAGCCCATCGCTCCGGCCTTCATGCAGGGCTTTAAGCAGGTTATGACGGCCGACGACCTGCTGGGCGGCAAGGCTTTCCCGGGTAAGAAGATCGTCATTGTGGGCGGCGGTACCGTTGGCTGCGAGACGGCCGATTACCTGGCCCCGCTGGTAAACGACCTGTCGCCGGCCAATCGCGATGTCACCGTCATCGAGATGACCAAGACGCTCGCCGCCAACGAGGGCGGCGCCGGTCGTGCGGTGCTTATCACGCGCATGCTCTCCAAGGGTGTCCACGTGCTGACCGAGGCCAAGGTGACCGAGATTACCGAGGACACTATCAGCTACGAGAAGGACGGTGAGATTCACACCATCGCCGATGCCGATACGCTGGTGCTTGCCATGGGCTACCGCCCCAATACCAAGCTGGCCGATGACCTTGCCGCTGCCGGCGTTGCCATCCACGTGCTGGGCGATGCCCAGAAGTGCGGAAACATCCGCGACGCCATTGGCGACGGCTACAAGATTGCCTGCGAGCTCTAATCAATCCCTTGGCGCATGAGGAGGGGCGTCTCTGCGCCATCCGATAGCAAAACAGCGGTGGTGTCCCGGGTTTCGGGATGCCGCCGCTTGCTCTTGTGATCCTGGCGACGCGAGCGCACCCCCATTTCACCTCAGCTGAAGGAATGGGGGATGCGATAGTATTACGGGTGATATTCGACAAACCGTGGGCTTCATCCGAGGGCTTTATGGAACAACACCAGCATTATCAGAGCCTGCAAGACCAGGCATACAACGCACTGCGCTCCAAGATCATCTATGCTGAGCTCAGGCCCGGCACGCGCCTTTCGGCGATTGGTCTGGAAAAGGAGACGGGGATCGGGCGCACGCCCATTCGCGAGTCCTTTGTGCGCCTGCGCGAGCAAGAGCTGGTGGAAACGCGTCCCAAGAGCGGCACCTACGTCTCTAAGATCAGCATGGAACACGCCGAGAATGCCTGTTTCTTGCGCGAGAAACTCGAGAGAAGCGTGCTTATTAAATGCTGCTCTGCCGCCACGCCCGAGCAAAAGCATCGGCTCGAGCAGATTCTTGCCGAGTCCGAGTCGCTCGACCATAGCGAGACGCGTCGCTTTTTCGATCTGGACAACCTGTTTCATGAGACGTGTTTTGAGATTGCCGGTCGTCACATGCTGTGGAATTGGATGAAGAGCGTCAACACGCATTTTGAGCGATACAACTGGTTGCGTATGGTGTCGCAGGACCTGGATTGGGAGCCGATTCGTCGGCAGCATCGCCGGATTCTCGAGGCCATTAAGAGGGGCGATACCGACACGGCGAGCTATCTGGCAGAGACGCACTTGCACCTGATGCCCGAGGAGCAGGGCCCGGTTATCGCCTTGCATCCCGACTACTTTGAGCTGTCCAAAGACTCGTCTATCTAGCCCATCACTGCATCTGCTCGAGACGCAAAAACGATGCTGCTCACCCACAGCGTTTTGCAACTGAGAATTTTAAAAAATGCCTAAAATGGCTCAGACCGCCGACAATTGGGAAACGGGGTGCGTTATGGCGCAGATGAGAATCAAGGACATTGCCGCCGAGGCGGGCGTGAGCCCGGCCACGGTCTCGCGCTATCTCAACAACCGCCCCGGGCAAATGACCGAGGAAACCCGTGCTCGCATCGCGGCGGTTATCGAGCGCACCGGCTATCGCCCGCGTGCCGCCGCGCGCAATCTACGCAGCTCGCGCACCAACCTCATCGGCGTGATCCTGGCCGACATCGCCAACCCGTTCTCCAGCGCCATGCTCGAAGGGCTTTCCGTCAGCGCCGCCGCGCGCGGCTGCTCGCTCATGACGGCCATTAGCGGCAACGACCCCGCTAAGGAAGCGGAGTCGCTCACCAGGCTTATCGACGCCGGCGTGGACGGCCTGGTCGTCAATACCTGCGGCGGTAACGACGAGGCAATCGCCGCGGCCGCGGGGCGCCTGCCCGTTGTACTGCTCGACCGCGACGTTGCCGACGGTGGCATCGATCTGGTGACCTCCAACAACCGTGAGCTGGTCGCCGGCCTGGTAGACGCCTTGGCTGCTGCGGGCAGCGAGCGCCTGTGCCTGCTCACCGAGGCAAGCGACGGCAGCCCCGTGCGTCGCGAGCGCGCCGAGGCCTTTGTCGACGAGCTTTCGCGACGCGGCCTTGCGGGCGAGGTCGTCACCCTGGCCGACGGTGGCGCCACGGGCGTCAGTCGCCTGGACGAGACCATCCGCGGTTATGCGGGTAAAAAGCTCGGCCTCATTGCCGTCAACGGCCTGGTCTTTCTGCGTCTGACCGAGGCACTGGCACAGTTGGGACCTTCGTTGCCGGCTGGCCTCAAGATTGCGACGTTTGACGATTACCCCTGGAACCACGTGCTCTTTGGCGGTGTGACCACGGCCGCGCAAGACACCCTTACCATTGCCGAGCGCGTAGTCGAGCGCCTGTTCGAGCGCATCGACGTTGTTACCACCACCGTGGGCGAGGCCGCAAAGCTGGCGCCCAAGTGCATCGAGATCCCCGGCCACATCGAACACCGCGCCTCGACCTCGCGCTAGCCGTTCGTTCGCAACTGCCTGTTCGCGCACGTTTTTTGAGCGCTTGATACGCTTTAACCCTGCGGAAACATTTTTCTGCGATAGTATCTGCGATATAGACCAGTCGAAACCCGCCCGAAAGAAAGGGGAGCGACATGAACCAGCAGAACATCGATTACGTACTCCGCTCCGTAGAGCAGCGTGACATCCGCTTTGTGCGTCTGTGGTTTGTCGACATTCTCGGCCGCCTCAAGAACTTTGCCATTAGCCCCGAGGACCTCGAGGTCGCTTTTGAGGAGGGTATTGGCTTTGACGGCTCCGCCATCGAGGGCTTTGCCACGCCTGAGGAAGCTGACATGCTGGCGTTCCCCGATGCTTCGACCTTCCAGATTTTGCCGTGGCGCCCGAGCCATAATGGCGTCGCCCGCGTGTTCTGCGACGTGTGCACTCCCGATCGCAAGCCGTTTGCCGGCGACCCGCGCGATGCCCTGCGCCGAATGTTCCGCAAGGCCGAGAAAGCTGGCTATCTGCTCAACGTGGGCGCTGAGCTGGAGTATTACTACTTCCCCGACGAACACACCCCCGAGCCGCTCGACAACGTGGGCTACTTCGATCTTTCGGTGAGCGATGCCGCCCGCGACCTGCGTCGCAATACGGTCCTCACGCTCGAGAAGATGTCCGTGCCCGTGGAGTACACCTTCCACGCCGCCGGCCGCTCGCAGCACGGCATGAGCCTGCGTCACGCCGAGGCCCTGAGCATGTCCGACGCCATCACCACGGCCAAACTCATCATTAAGCAGCAGGCCTACGAGAGCGGTTGCCACGCCTCCTTTATGCCCAAGCCGTTGGCGGGCGAGGATGGCAGCGCCATGTTTTTGCATCAGTCGCTGTTCGACCACGACGGCAACAACGTCTTTTGGGGCGAGGGCGACGAGAAGTACCATCTCTCCGACGTTGCCAAGCACTATATGGCCGGCATCCTGGCGCATGCCCGCGAGATCAGCGCCATCACCAACCCCACGGTCAACTCGTACAAGCGCATCACCACGGGTGGCGACTCCGTGCCGCAGTACGCCACGTGGGGCCTGCGCAACCGCGCGAGCATGGTCCGCATCCCGGTCTACAAGCCCGGCAAGCAGCTGTCCACGCGCATCGAGCTTCGTAGCCCCGACCCCATGGCCAACCCGTACCTGGTCAACGCCGTCACGCTGGCGGCTGGTCTCGACGGCATCGAGCGCAAGCTGGAGCTCCCGCCCGAGGCCACGGCCGAGACACTCAAGCTTACCGACCGTCAGATGGTCGAGGCCGGCTACACGCCGCTGCCGCGCTCGCTTAAAGAGGCACTCGACGTGTTTGAGGACTCGCAGTTTATGAAGGATGCCCTCGGCGAGCACATCCACAGCTTCTTCCTCAAAAAGAAGCGCGACGAGTGGCATAAGTTTGAGTCTACGATCACCGAGTGGGAGATCAAGCACTACCTGGCGAACTCCTAATCGCGCTGGCTTGTTCCAGTACGATTGAGCTCATTTCCTTGGAGGCCGATATGTCCGAAAAGAGTGCCCTGTTCATGGCGCGCACGACGCGCTTCCACGAGTTTGCCCGCAGCTTGACGACCACCCTGGGTGTCGAGGTGAGCCTGGCCACCCCCGATTCGCCGACTGCGGCGCACGACTTCGACCTGCTGATCCTCGATTCCGATGGCATCCGCAGCGACCGCATCGATCAGATTGCCAAGTGGCTTGACGATCGCGGCGGCGTCCCCATGTTGGTGATTGTCGACGACGAGGCGCTCGGTACCTTGCGCCTGCCCAATCACGCGCATGCCGACTTTGTATGCCCCACGGCGACGCCCAACGAGCTCAAGGCTCGCGCGCAGCGCCTGATGGGCGAGGAGGAGACCGTCGC
Organism: Collinsella sp. CLA-ER-H9; assembly: GCF_040092295.1. Taxonomy (NCBI): domain Bacteria; kingdom Bacillati; phylum Actinomycetota; class Coriobacteriia; order Coriobacteriales; family Coriobacteriaceae; genus Collinsella; species Collinsella sp. CLA-ER-H9. Next base: position 36,298 of record NZ_JBBNLV010000008.1, on the reverse strand, counting down.
CGCCGACGATGTGCTCAACATCGACAACCTCGAGATTAACCTGGCTACCTACCAGGTGACGCTCGATAGCGAGCCCATCGACCTGACGCTGATGGAGTACTCGCTGCTGAGCTTTTTGGCGACGCATCCCAACCGTGCCTACAGCCGCGAGGTACTGCTGCACCGCGTGTGGGGCTTTGAGTACTGCGGCGGTACGCGTACCGTCGACGTGCACATCCGACGCATCCGCTCCAAGGTGGGCCCGCAGATCGCGGCACATATCACCACCGTCCGCGGCGTGGGCTATCTGTTTAAGGACTAGCTTTTCGCCACAAAGGGGACAGGCACCTTTGTGGTGGTTTTGCCGCATGCGTGGGTTCCTTTCGGGTCCGCAACAGAACTTAAGCCTTCCTAAAAGATTGCGTTCTCATACACGTGCACCCGCATATTGGGGTACAACTCAACGTGAACAATGATGGCCCGCCACGTGTTTGGCGGGCCTTTGGTTATTTGACGAAAGGATCGCAGCTATGAGCGAGAACGATTCTCAGCGTCCCCAGGACGCGGGCAACGCCGGCGAGACCCAGCAGCAGCCGCGCGTGCAGGTGGAGTCGACGCCTGCCGACAGCAACATTCCCTACGTGCAGGCCTACGACACACAGACTGGCAAGCCGCTGGGCAGCCAGCAGGTTGTAAACAAGCACACAGTGGTCAAGACTAAGACCAAAAAGCTGCCGATCTTTATTACGGCACTCGCCGGCTGTGCCTGCGGCGCCCTGTTGGTCATCGCACTCATTATGAGTGGCACACTCGATATCGGCGGCGGAAAGAATGCCGTGACGGCGGGTGCTTCGGGTTCGTCGACGCAAAAGATCACGATCGACTCCGAGGACACCACGCTGGCTGAGGCCGTTTCTGCCAAGGCATTGCCCTCCGTCGTTTCCATCACCGCCACTTCGAGCGGTAGCCAGAATGGCTCGCTTTCGCAGTCTGCTGACGAGTCGGATAGTTCGGGCAGCGTCGGTTCGGGCGTTGTGCTCGATACCGAGGGCCACATCCTCACCAACAACCATGTGGTCGATGGCTATGACCAGTACGTGGTGACCATGGACGACGGAACCACGTACGAGGCCGAGTTCGTGGGCAACGATGCTTCGAGCGACCTGGCCGTCATCAAGCTCAAGGATGCTGACGCCTCCAAGCTCACGCCGATTGAGATCGGTGACTCCTCCAAGCTCAACGTGGGCGAGTGGGTCATGGCGATCGGCTCGCCGTTCGGCAACGAGCAGTCTGTCTCCACGGGTATCGTGTCGGCGCTGTATCGCTCCACGGCCATGAGCTCTACCAGCGGCAACACCATCTACGCCAACATGATCCAGACCGATGCCGCCATCAACCCGGGCAACTCCGGCGGCGCACTCGTCAACGACAATGGCGAGCTGGTGGGTATCAACTCGCTCATCGAGAGCTACTCGGGCTCCAGCTCGGGCGTGGGTTTTGCCATTCCGGTTAACTACGCCAAGAACATTGCCGACCAGATCATCGACGGCAAGACGCCGGTGCATCCATACATGGGCGCTACGCTTTCGAGCGTCAATGCGCTCAACGCCCGCACCAACAAGCTGAGCACCGATAGCGGCGCGTATGTGGCAAGCGTCGTCGAGGACGGTCCTGCCGCCAAGGCTGGCGTCCAAGAGGGCGATGTCATTACCAAGCTGGGCGACGATGAGATTACGAGTGCCGATGGCCTGATCATTGCGCTGCGCAGCCACGAGGTGGGCGAGAAGGTCGAGATCACGCTCATGCGCGGCAAGGACGAGAAGAAGGTCACGGTTGAGTTGGGCTCTGACGAGGAGCTGCAGAGCCAGCAGCAGGACGACAGCGCGACCGACACCGGCAACGGCGGCATCACCGACGAGCAGTTGCGCCAGTACCTGGAGGAGCTGTTGGGCCAGCAGGGCCAGGGTCAAGGCTACGGCCAGGGTTACTAGCGAGCCGTTTCGCACATATCGAGGCCAGAGGGGCTGTCCCATCAACGTGGGACAGCCCCTCTTTTCTTATTGATCCGTTGGGGACGGAGGAAAACGGATCATTTAGAGTTGATAAGAGCATGGTTGGATCGCGCGATCCACCCCGGTCTAGCGGCTGCCGATTCGGTGCGGTTTGAGACCGCTATTCGGCCCCGTTGCGACCGGTGGTACTCTTGTATCCGTTTGAAATCGAGCGAAGGAGTGCCGCTATGGAGCAATCGAGCCTGTTTGGTGACGGCGTGGACATCGATACCGAAACGCCCACGACCGCGGAAGCCGCCGCACCGGCCGATGCCCGCGCCCAGGCGGCGGCGCGTGCGGCCGAGCTGCGCCACGAGCTCGATTACCACGCCTATCGCTACTACATGCTCGACGCGCCCGAGATCACGGACGCCGCCTTTGACAAAATGCTCGTTGAGCTGCAGGAAATCGAGGCGACCTACCCCGACCTGGTGACGTCCGACAGCTATACCCAGCGCGTGGGCGGCTACGTGAGCGAGCAGTTTACGCCGGTCACGCACATGGCGCGCATGTATTCCATGGACGATGCCATGGATCTGGACGAACTCGACGCATGGCTCCAGCGCACTGAGGATGCCCTCGGTGCCGGCAGCGTCACCTATACCTGCGAGCTTAAGATCGACGGCCTGGGCGTGGCGCTTACCTACCAAAACGGCGCCTTCGTACGTGCAGCCACACGTGGCGATGGCACCACGGGCGAGGACGTGTCGCTCAACGTCCGTACCATCAAAGATGTGCCCATGCACCTGTCCGAGCCGGCGCTCGCCCACATGGGTGCCGACCGCGAACGTACCATCGAGGTACGCGGCGAGGTCTACATGCCCAAGGGCAGCTTTGTACGCCTGAATGAAGAGGCCGATGCCGAGGGCCGCGACCCCTTTGCCAACCCGCGCAACGCCGCCGCCGGCAGCCTGCGCCAAAAGGATCCCAAGGTCACGGCGCGCCGCGACCTGGCCACCTTTATCTACGCCATTGCCGATACCGACCCGCTGCACGTCCACAGCCAGCGCGAGTTCCTCGACTGGCTGCGTAGCGCCGGCTTTAGCGTCAACCCCAACGTGGCCCGTTGCGCCACGCCGGCCGAAGTTCACGAGTTCTGCGCTCAGGCGCTCGAGCATCGCGGCGACCTGAACTACGACATCGACGGCGTGGTCGTAAAGGTCGACAGCTTTCAGCAGCAGCTTGACCTGGGCTTTACTGCCCGCGCACCGCGCTGGGCCATCGCCTTTAAGTTCCCGCCCGAGGAAAAGCAGACCGTCCTGCGCGAGATTCGCATTCAGGTGGGCCGCACCGGTGTGCTCACGCCGGTCGCCGAGTTCGACCCGGTGACGGTCGCCGGCTCCACCATCGCGCGCGCCACGCTGCACAACATCGACGAGATCCGCCGCAAAAACGTGCGCGAGGGCGACACCATCATCGTGCACAAGGCGGGTGACGTGATCCCCGAGGTCGTGGGCCCGGTGCTCGATAAGCGCCCGGCCGATTCGGTTGACTGGCACATGCCCGAGGCCTGCCCCGTGTGCGGCAGCCCCGTGGTTCACGAGGATGGCGAGGTTGCCTACCGCTGCGTCTCCATCGATTGCCCCGCACAGCTCAAGGAGCGCCTGCTCCACTGGGTGAGCCGCGGCTGCATGGACGTCGACGGCCTGGGCGATGAGATCGTCGACAAGATGATCGCCGCCGGCCTGATCCATGATGTCGCGGACTTCTACCAGCTTACGGTGGACGATATCGCCGGCCTGGACACGGGCCGCACCTATGCCAGCTCCAACAGCAAAAAGGGCGTCAAGAAGGGCGACCCCATTCCGGTAGGCCTCAAGACGGCCGAGAAAATCATCGCCGAGCTCAACAAGTCCAAGAGCCAGCCGCTCGGTCGCGTGCTGTTTGCCCTGGGCATCCGCCACGTGGGCAAGAGCGTGGGCGAGGTCATCGCCGAGCGATTCCTGTCGATTGACAAGCTCATCTTGGCGAGCGAAGAGGATATTGCCGAGTGCGAGGGCATCGGTCCCAAGATTGCGGCGAGCGTCAAGCAGTTCCTGGCCGTGCCCGAGAACCTTGCCGTGCTGGAGCGCCTGCGCCAGGCGGGCCTGCCGCTCGAGGTTGACCTAGGCGCCGCTCATGCGCAGGCCGCAGCCAACGCTGGCGTGGCGGGTGAGCTTGCTGACGCACAGCCGCTTGCGGGTCTGACCTTCGTGCTCACCGGCACGCTCGTCAACCGCACCCGCGACGAGGCGGGTGCGGCGCTCAAGGTGCTCGGCGCCAAGGTTTCGGGCAGCGTGTCAAAGAAGACAAGCTATCTGGTCGCCGGCCCCAAAGCGGGCTCCAAGCTCACCAAAGCCGAGCAGCTGGGTGTGCCCGTGCTGGACGAGGACGCACTCGAGCAGATCTTGGCTACCGGTGAGGTGCCCCAGGCTTAAGGCATCAATAGTCAAATTGAAGAACCGCCCGGAAAGCATGATTGAACTGCCTTCCGGGCGGATCTTATTTGGACGGGGCAACGGGCACTGTGATCTGCGTCACGTAGGTTGTGGGGTCGTCGCTGATGATGTCGTCGATGAGGGCGATCTCGCGTTGTCCCGCTACGCTACCAACTTGTCAAAAGCCCCGCGCCGGTTGAGTACGGTAAACGCGACAACGCAAATGACTGCCGACAAAATCGACCCGCACGGCGACGCGATGCCCATGGGAAAGAGCGTGTCGGAATAGGCGTTCGACAGCAGCCATGCACCGGGCACGCGAATGAGCGCCACGGCCAGCACGTTGTGCGCAAAGCCGATGTAGCTCTTGCCGTATGCAGCGAAAAAGCCGCTAAAGCAAATGTGGATGCCGGCAAAGATTGCATCGAAAATATAACTGTGCATATAGCCGGTACCGGCGGCGACCACCGCGGCGTCCTTGGCAAAAAAGCCGATAAACGCCGGCGCCACCAGCCACATCAGCGCCGTGATCAGGCAGCCGTACACCACCGAGATCGTCATGGCGTCCTTGAGCACCTGACGCGCGCGATCGCCCTTGCCCGCGCCGGCATTTTGCGCCGTGAGCGCGCTGACGGTGGCGCCCATGGAGCTCGGCACAATGAACAAAAAGCTGATCATCTTCTCGACCAGGCCCACGGCGGCGGCGTCGACGAGCCCTCGGTGGTTGGCGATGACGGTGATAAACATAAACGCCACCTGGATACAGCCGTCCTGCACGGCCACGGGCACGCCGATCTTAAGAATGCTGCCGAGCACCTCGGGCTGGGGGCGCAGGTCGCTGCGCTTAACGTGGATGTTCGTGCGGCGGCTCTTGAGCCACACGAGCGCGAGGACAACGCTGGCCGTCTGGGCGGTTACCGTGCCGAGCGCCGCACCCACGGGGCCGAGCCCCATGTGTCCGATAAACAGAAAGTCGAGCGCGATGTTGATGATGCATGCCACGCCAATCACGTACATGGGCGAGCGCGAATCGCCCAGCCCGCGAAAGATGGCCGAAAGAATGTTGTACGCGGCGATAAACGGAATGCCGACAAAGCAGATACGCAGGTAGGCGGCGGTTCCTTCGATCGCCTCGGCCGGCGTGCCAATGAGCGCCACAACCTGCGGGCACAGCGCAAGCAGGACAACGGCCAGCACCACCGAGACACCCATAAAGAGCGTGATGGTGTTGCCGATGGCGGTCTCGGCACGGTCGAAGCGACGCGAGCCCACGGCGTGGCCGACAATAACCGTCGTTCCCATGGCCAGGCCCACAAGCGTCACGGTAATGATATAGAGCGTCTGCGCGCCATTGCCCACGGCGGTGATGCCGGCGGCGCCGCTGAACTGCCCCATCATGTACAGATCGGCCATGCCGTAGAGCATCTGCAAAAAGTACGAGAGCATATAAGGCAGGGCAAAGACCGCGATGGTCTTGAGGACATTGCCGCGTGTGAGGTCGTGTTCCATGGGCGGGGCTTTCTGGCTGGGTTTGTTTACGTACCAGTGTAGTGAAAATCCTACAACGATTGTAGAGTCAAGGTTTATGTTGGGTGCCGGGCGAAAAAGTGAGCCTGTATTCATTTCCCATGGCTTAAAAGAGCTGGATTAACCCGTTCGAGCACGATGCTTTGACCCCTCCATGCCCCTCACCTAGCCTCAAACCATCACAACATTCGCCGTTTTTTGCCAAAATCGGGAAAAGCATCGAATGTTGTGATGGTTTTTCTGCCACTCGGCCGGGTGGAATCGCTTTCTTGTGCACGAAGGTGTGCGGACCCGTGGGCAGGGGAATAAGGTTGGTTATCCGACTCCATTGGAGGGCTCATGGACCTGCCGATCGTCTTGTCCCATAAGACTGCCTGGCTGTACCACAACGTGGCGCGCCCATCCGAGCCGCTCTCGCGAGCAAGCAGCCTATACGATGAGGACTCGCTTGCTAGCGAGGCGGAGCCGACTGCGAGCCTGCCCAAATTGGGACTCGATGCCAAGGGACTGAGGGCTTCAACGGCAGTTGGGATCGTTACCGACTATCTGGTTTCGCTTGGTATTCCACGAGAAGAGCTCGATCATATCGACACGCTCGTCAACTTCGATTTTGAGCGCTCGACGCCGGCTGGATTTAGGTGCCACGTGTTTGGGGCGCCGGTACCTCCAGGCCATCTTATCGAGGTGGCAGAGGGCCTTCTGGTGGTTGATGAGGCCATGTGCTTTGTCCAGGCGGGTTCGTGGATGAGTGAGCCCGAGCAGCTGGAATATGGCTACGAAATCTGCGCCCGATACCATTTGAATCATCTGTCGACAGGCGATTATATCGAGATGGGGCAGAGGTATACCGTTGCCGACTTGATTGCCTATTGCAATGAGAACCGATCTCGTCAGGGGGCTATACGCGCGGCCGCCGTGCTCAAGCGCGTGCACGATGGCGCGCGGTCGCCCATGGAGACGGCCACCGCAATCATGGTCGTAGCAAAACGTTTCCAGGGCGGGCTGGGATACGCCAAAATCGAGCTCAACCATAGGGTCGATGTTCCCAACGAGTTCAAGTGTCTCGCAAAGGCCGGGTATTTCGAGATTGACGTATATGCGCCTGCGAGCGGTACGGGGATTGAATACAACGGCTCGGACCATCTTGATAAACAGCGCAGCGCGTCGGATGCGGAGCGTATGACCGTACTGAGCGCGCTGGGCTTTAGGATGATCGTCCTCACCGGGACTCAGTTTGCCCATCAGCTGCAATTGCACCGGGCGATGAACGCCATTGCGCTCGCTATGGGCCTCAAGTGCGACCGAAGCGAAGCGTTCCAAAAGCGGCAGAACGACCTTCGAGAATTCGTGATTCGCCACTGGGACGGCGGCCTCTAGGGGCGCTTTGGTCTTTCTACGGGGTGCCGTGGGCAGGCAAACCATCACAACATTCGACGTTTTTTGCCAAAAACGGGAAAAGCATCGAATGTTGTGATGGTCTGTGTGTTGAGGATGGGCTTGGAAAGTCCGTTTTGCTCGAAGCGACCTGTCCTGTCGTACGGGTGTCGGCATGATTCTCCCGTGGGGTATTATGTTTTCCGAAGAATAAAACGCCGCGTGAGGGGAGGGCTGCGTGGACGGGCACGTGCAACATGACGGCTTTGGCCGCGATATCAACTACCTGCGCATTGCCGTTACCGACAAGTGCAATTTCCGCTGCATTTACTGCATGCCGGTCGATGGCGTGGCGCCCCGTGCACACGACGAGCTACTCAGCGCCGAGGAAATCGCCCGCTTTGTGCGCTTGGTGGCGGGGGAGGGCATTCGCCGCGTGCGCCTGACGGGCGGCGAGCCGCTGGTCAGCCGCCGTATCATTCCGCTCATTCGCGACATCCGCGCGATTCCGCAGATCGAGGACATCTCGCTCACCACCAATGGCGCCCTGCTGCCCAAGCGGGCGCCCCAGCTCAAAGATGCCGGGCTTGACCGCGTCAACATTTCGCTCGACACACTCGACCCTACGCTCTTTGGAAAGATCACGCGCCTGGGTCGGCTCGAGCAGACCATGGCTGGCATCGACGCGGCGCTGGTTTGGGGCTTTGAGCCCGTTAAGGTCAACTGCGTTGTCGTGCGCCGACTCAACCAAGATGTGGCGGCCCTCGCGCGGCTCACGCTCGACCGCCCCATCCACCTGCGCTTTATCGAATACATGCCCATCGGCGACGAACACACGAGCTCGCATTGCACTGTGGACCCGCATGCGCCCGCGCTCAATCCCGAGCTGTGGGACGCGAGCGATACCGTGCCGAGCGACGAGCTGCGGGCGCGCATCAATGCCGGGGTCGCCGCGACGGGACTGGGCGAGCTCGAGCCGCTCGACATCAGCGACGCTCCTGCCGGCGCGGGCCCTGCGCGCTATTGGCACTTTCCGGGCGCGGCGGGAACGGTCGGCTTCATCAGCGCCATGTCCAACCATTTTTGCGCGAATTGCAACCGTCTGCGCCTGACGGCCGATGGCAACGTGCGTCCGTGCCTATTCAGCGATGCCGAGTATTCGGTGCGTGAGGCGCTGCGCCGTGGTGATGATATGCAGGTACTTTCGATTTGGCGCGATGCCGTGGCCCACAAACCGCAGGAACACGCGATAATTGAGGGCACGCAACGATTTATGTCCCAAATCGGAGGATGATCATATGGCCAAGAGCAGGTACGCCGATGCCACCAAGGCCGCTCGCAGGGCCGCGATGTCTGCCCACAAAGTCACGGCCGTGGCGAATGCTGGCAACGCCGACGCGTCCGCACAGCCGACTGCCAGCGCTGCCACCGAACCCGCCCGTGACGCCCGCCGCGACGAGCTGACGCACGTGGACGCCAAGGGCGAGGTGCGCATGGTCGACGTGTCCGACAAGGCCGAGACCCATCGCATTGCCATCGCCGAGGGCACCATCCTCATGCATCCCGAGACGCAGGCCATGGTACTGCAGGACCGCGCCAAAAAGGGCGACGTGCTTGCCTGCGCGCGCGTGGCGGGCATTATGGCCATCAAACGCACGAGCGACATCATCCCCATGTGCCATCCGTTGCTCATTACCAAGAGCAAGTGCGATATTGCGCCCATCGCTGCGGCGGGGACGCCGGCCGAGGACGTGCCCGAGGGCTGGGCGCCGGCGCGCGCGGACGGGCAGGTTGGCTTTCACGTACTGGTTACGGCCGGCGTAACGGGCAAGACCGGCATTGAGATGGAGGCTCTGACCGGCGCGAGTGCCGCGTGCCTGACCATCTATGACATGTGCAAGGCGGTCGATCGCGGCATGGAGATCGTTGACGTTCGCCTGCTGCACAAGGAGGGCGGCCGCTCGGGCGTGTGGGACCGCGCAGAGCGTCAGGCCGCTGCCGTTGAGTCCGTGGCCGCTGACGGTGCCGCGCCCGCGAGCGCACCCGTCGCCGTTGCACCCGCAGCTCCCGCCCCGGCCGTCCCCGCGATCGCGTTTATCGGCTACCAAAACTCGGGCAAGACCACGCTCGTCGAGAAGGTCATTGCCGAGCTCACCCGCCGCGGTCTGCGCGTGGGTTCGCTCAAGCATCATGGGCATCACGGTTTTGATATCGATGTGCCCGCTAAGGACACCTGGCGCCATCACCAGGCCGGATCCAAGCACGTGGGCCTCATCTGCGCCACGCGCTGGGCGGAGTACGCCGACACGCGCGAGGAGGACGAGATGCCCGCGCGCGAGCTGCTGTCGCGCTACAACGATGTCGACGTGGTGATCATCGAGGGCTACAAGACCGAGGGCTTCGACAACATCGTGGTCGCGCGCTCCGGTGTCGACCGTCTGCGCGGCAAGAGCTCGCTCGACCTGGTCGACGGTCACACGCTGGCCCTTGCCTGCAACGAAGCCCTGGCGCGTCAGGCGTTCGATGCCGGCTTTGCGACCCGAGCCATCAACATCAACGACGCCCGAGCCATCTGCGACCTCATCCAAGATCATCTGGCCTAAAACCTGCCAAAAAGGGACAGGTTTATTTTGGCGGGTTTTATCTGGGCAAACGTCACTTCCACCACAAAGGGGCCAGGCACCTTTGTGGTGGTTTTTTTTGCTTTGGTAGATGTGTGGGACATGCCTTACAATCTACCAAGTAGTTCATGACGGGCGAAAAACGAAGAAAAGGGGCTTGATGCGTCCTTAATGTTTCATGCGGATAGATTGATTTGACAGACGGTGGCGAATGCCCACCGCCCGTATTCGTATGAAACAAGGAGTCTCCATGCTCGCATCTCTTTTCTCAAAGCCTCAATCATCGCTGTCCGTGCAGGCCAAGCGGCTGGTGGCGATGCGCTTTCTCATCTACACCGGGTTTCAGACCAGTTATTTTATCGGCGTCATCGGAACGCTCACCTATGCAGACGATGCCTCAGTCGTGGCGACATCGCTGGCCGTTCTGTTTATGAACGTTTTCGTGATCCTGGGATCCTTTGCGGGTGGCGCTGCGCTCGACGCCTGGGGTCCGCGCCGCCATTTCTTGCTGAGCATCATCGGCGCTCTCGCAACTGGCACGGCAATCATCGCCTTTGGCAGCGCGACCGGCGTCGTCCTACTCGGCGCGGTGTTTCTGGGCTTTGTGATGGGATTCGCCCAGCCCATCGCCACATCCTATCCGGCTTACCTCACCGACGATCCTGTCGAGCTCAAAGACATCAACTCCGCCATCGCCATGTTTTCAAACGTGAGTATCATCGTTGGCCCCACGCTGGGCGGCTTTGTCGCGGCGGCTGCGTCGTCGCGCGCGGTGTTTGTGCTCATGATGCTCTTTACCGTGCTGGCGCTCGTCGCCGGTTGGGGCTTTAGGCCGCAGACCAGCCATGTCGCCGGGCATGCGGATGCCGATTCGGCAGAGGAAGGGGAGCGTGCGGGACAAAGCTCCAACCCCAGCGCATCCTCCCGTGCCACCTTCGCAGCCAGCATCAAGACAGTCTTCACCAACAGCGTTCTCGCCCTGCTGTTTTGCATCATCTTCCTCTCGAACTTTGGCTACGGTGCCTTCGATCCGCTCGAGTCGTTTTTCTATCGCGATGTTCTGCACGTTGGCGTTGAGTGGATGGGCTGGCTCTCGTCTGCCTGCGGTGTCGGCGCGGTGCTGGGTGCCGTGCTCGCGCTCCGCTTGCCGCCGCACCTGGTCAACCTTAAAACGCTGCTCGTGGCGCTTATGTCCGTGGGCCTGGGAAGTCTGCTCCATGTGGGGACACCGTACGTGGGCGTGGCCCTTGTCGGCCAGATCGCCCTGGGTATAGCTTGGGGTGTCGTCAACCCGCTCCACAACACCATTGTGCAGACGACGGCTCCGCTCGAGCAGCTTGGTCGCGTCAATTCGGTCATGGGCTTTGGCAATATGTTCGCTGGCGTGGCCCCTCTGGCGGTTGCACCGTGGCTGGCGGCAACATTTGGCGTGCAGCAGACGCTCATAGGGGCGGGCATGGTCGTGACGGCGGTTCCCGCGGCGTTGCTGCTGTTTGGACGCGATCACTTGGATCGTGCCGTAAAGCAGTAAGAAACAGGTAAGAAACCATCACAACATTCGATAAAAATCGCGATTTTGCCGAAAAACGTCGAATGTTGTGATGGTTTGCGCCCTGGGCCAGGCCATCCTTCGGGTTCGGCCGCCACAAAGGGGCCAGGCACCTTTGTGGCGGTTTTGCACCAAAGCGCCCCGTGCGCGCCTTGGTATACCATGTACGCCGTTTGCGAATACACCCCACACCGCCGCTCTGCCCAGAAAGGCCCCCATGGACGCCACCTTCAGTCACATCAAAGCCGTGTTCTGCGATATCGACGGCACGCTGCTCACGAGCCAGCACACGGTGTCCCCGCGCACCGTGGCGGCGATCCGCGCCCTGCGCGAGCGCGGCGTACTCTTTGGCCTGTGCACCGGGCGCGACGCCCAAGCGACCGAGGCCATATACGAGCTCTGGGGCATCGAAGGTCTGGTGGACGTGCTCGTGGGTTGCGGTGGCGCCGAGGTCATCGACCGCGCGCACGACATCAACGAGCTGAGCTACCGGCTACCAGGCGAGACCATCGCGCGCATCTGCGAGCACATGGCAGGCCTGCCGGCAACGCCCGTTTGCCCTCGGGACGGCGTACTCTATGTGCCCGAGAGCAATGCATGCGTCGAGCACCTGTCGCGTGTCGACGGCGTGCCCTACAAGGTGGTCGACTTTGCCGAGTTTTTGCGCGAGCCGCAGACCAAGGTGATGTTTACCATGGCGCCCGAGGCGATGCCACAGATCATCGAGCGAGCATCGACGTTCGCCGACGACACCGTTAAAGCGGCTGCTCTGCAGACCACGCAGCGACTCTACGAATTCATGGATCCGCGCGTGTCCAAGACGCGCGGCCTTGTGCGCGTGGCGGAGCTCAACGACATGGAGCTCCAGAACATCTGCGTGTTTGGCGATGCCGATAACGACACCTGCATGGTGGCCGACGCCGGCGTGGGCGTGGCTATGGCAAACGGCAGCGACGCTACCCGTGCCGCCGCCGACTTTGTAACCGCGAGCAACGACGAAGACGGCATCGCGATCTTTATCGAGGAACATCTGCTGTAGCGCTAGGGCAGAATCACCACAAAGGGGACAGGTGCCTTTGTGGCGGCCTCAGGCGATTTGGGCGAATTGATGCCTAAAATCTGCGCACAAAATCAAATATGATTGTCTGAACATCACGCTTCTAACCACCGATGGGTTAAAGATATTCTCATCGGTTTAGTAAGGTATTCCTGCTGGCTAATGACCTACCGCTCACGGTCGATTTTCGACCGTGAGCGGGATGTTTGCTCTTGAGCAAAATGTTGTGCAAATAAATCTAATGCTATTAAAAAACTGTTAACTAGCTTAATTACCAGTAAAAATAGATATTTCAAAGCGAATAAACGAGGGTTAATCCGAGCAGATGTCAAGAGAATTGAGAATTCGCTACAAAACTATCAGTATTTTTGCTTAGATGTTCAAACAATCGTTACAATATGTACTACAAGCGTGCGCAATTACAGATTGCGCAGATACGTTTGATAGGGAAAGAGCAAGATCGCGGTCTCTTGGGGAGGAGACATCGATGAAAGCGAATTCGGACAAATCTAAGCAGAGTAATAAAGCGACGCGCCGTGTACTGGCAGGCGTTTTGTGCGGAGCCTCCGTGTTGAGCCTGGTACTGTCGCTCGTCATGCCTCCGATCTCACAGGCCATTGCCAACGATGCCCAGACGGTTTTTACCGAGAAAACTGTGATGGGGGGGGTTCCTCAAGTGAGTCTACTGATGTAGATAACACCAACAACGGGGATACCGAAAACCAGAATAGTGACGAGACCGAGGGCGACGAGACTGGCGACGATGCCCAGCTTGAGGGACAGTCCGAGGAAGAGCAGCAGAACGAGGGTACAACGACTTCGGATGATGAAACCGTTGTTACGGCTGCGGAAAACGAGCAGGCTGAAACAGCTGCCGAGGAAATAACTAGCACAAAAGAACTTTGCAGTAAACTTCAGGGTGTTCAGGCGGGTGAGTTCGCCAGTTTCAAGCTGATGCAGAACATCGAGTACAACGGCGAGATTTTTCTCAAGAATAGCGGAAGCAATATCACCCTAGATCTTAATGGCTTCAAAATAAAGCACTCGGGCATTAACCAGAACAAGCCGCTTTTCAGTGTGAGTAATAGTGCCGAGTTCACAATCAAGGATGATTCTAATCAGGATGCCGAAAAGGTCACTCCCGGTCAGAAGCTGGATGATCAAGGCCAGAAGTTTACTAGGGATTATTATGGCAAGAATGCCAAGGTCGACTATGACAACGATGACATCCCGACCACGCTCACCTATTTCGTAACCAAGTCGTCCGCTAGCGGTACGAGCACGGCGGAAACGCTTGAAACACATACGGTCAACATCAAGGGTGCAATTGTCTCAACTGCGTCCACGGGTTCCGCGTTGAGGCTCATTAACGTCTACGATCACGGCAAGTTTAACCTTCGGGGCGGTACGCTTACGCAGAAAAAGGACTGCAATGTCGGCAACCTCATCTATGCCGAGAACGGCTCCACCGTCAATATGAGCGATGGCTACGTTTGCGGTGCAACCTCTAGGAGCCAAGGCGCAGGCATCGAACTCAAAGGTGAAGGTACGACCCTTAATCTGACCGGTGGCGTGATCGCAGGCAACTACGCTCCCAATGGCGGCGGTGTGTACTCGAACGGCTCGAGCGTATCTATTTCGGAAAATGCGGTTATTTCGGGCAATGCGACGTTCAATGGGGAAAGCGATCAACCTGGCTATGGCGGCGGCATTATGGCCGTAGGCGGCAGCGTAGCCGTTTCCGGCGGCTATATCACGAATAATAGAATGTCTAAATTCTGTGGCAAGGATGGCAATGGTGACCACGGCGGCGCTGGGCTTGCTGCCAATAACGGCGCCCATGTCACCATTTCTGGTGGCCAGATTACCGGCAACTACTCCGAGGAAGCCGGCGGCGGTGTTTACGTCACGGATGTCAACCGTAATAACCAATCCCGTACGGGTATGGCGTGGTTGAATATCACGGGAGGAATTATTGCCTCTAACGTGAGCTACCGATCTGAAGGTGCTGGCATTCGAGTGGGCCAGATGGTTGACGCGATGATAAATGGATCGTCAAACGATAGCCCAGTCTACATCACTAATAACCACTGCATGTCTCGCTTTGACTGGGGCGGCGGCGGTATCTTCGTCCAGGGAAACTCGAATACGGGTATGGAAAAGACCGCTGGTAGATTATTTGTATACAACTCGTACATTAGCAGTAATACCGCTGGTGGCTATGGTGGTGGCGTTGCAGTCTGCCCGACGGGCAAGACGTTGGTAACGAACACTAAGGGCACGGCAATCTTTGGCAATTTGTCTGCCGGCGCTGAGTATGATAACGATGACCATAACAGTAAACCTTACGACAAAGATAACAATTCCGGCAATGACGTTATGCCCCATCTTTCAGGTGGTGGTAGTGGCAAGAATCAAGATAAAGATGCATACAGATCGAAGGTGTTTCGCGATAGGGGTCATGCCGATTTCTTCCTTGCGGCAGCGGCTGGCCATCAGGAACCGCTTGCGGCAGTAATCGGCAAGATGCTCGGCGACGGAGACGCCAGGTATTCTGGAAGCAAAGAACGCAGTGATACCAAAGAACTCAGTGAGCCTATCGATATCCCTGCCAATGGCGGCGTGAAGATTTATCGGAGCGTCGGTCTGACTTCGGGTGTCCAAGTTGGAAGTGATGAAGCGAAAAATGCGCAGAATGCTGCGACAACTTTCATCACGGGCAACTATTCTTGGGATCATGGCGGCGGTATCATGTCGAACGGCGACCTGTACCTAGGCGTGCCTGCGGATACGTACGTCTACCCGAGCCTTAAGCTCAAGGCGACCAAGAAGCTGGAAGGCCGCGACCTCAAAAAAGAGGAGTTCTCCTTTACGGTGTATCGCAAGGATTCGAAAGATCCTTTCGCTAATGGGACATTCAATCGCGACGCTTGCACTGAGGCAGGAACTGCAAATAATGATGCAGACGGCAGCATCACGTTTAACCTTGGTGAGCAGTTTGCAGCGAACGGTACGGCTGACACGATTACATACTATTTGGTTGAAAATGCTGGCACTGATTCCGACATCACGTACGACCCGGCCGTGTACGAGATTGTGGTGACGGTCGAGGACCATCAGACTGTGCTCATGTCTGTTCCGACGCAGAAAGATCCGAACTCGACTACAGATCTCATAGTTCATAACTACACGATTAAGAGCATGACTGTAACCAAGCACTCCGGTGATTTAACTAGCGATCCGCGCCCTGTGCAGGCAGATTCTGACGGCTATTATTTGGTCGCTGGCTCCAATGGGGAAAAGACCTTCACTAACGTGTACACTCAGTACACCTCCAGCGGCTCTTGGACTCCTAAGGCGACCAAGGTCGTTGAGGGTGGCGAGATGAAGGAGTTTACGCTCGAGTTTGCGGATAACGCGGACTTCAAAGATGCCACGACGGTTAAGACCGACCCCAAGGGCGAGATTCTCACCACTGCCGACGGCAAGAAGTCTCAGACCCGGAGCTTCGACGAGATTGAGTACAAACTCGATCAGCTCGACAAGCTCAAGACCGACTCGACTGGCCGTGGCGCTTCCAAGACCTTCACGTACTACATGCGCGAGAAGGACGATAGCTCGATTTTCTCGCATTACAAGTTTGATCATTCGGTCTATAAGCTTGACGTCACGATGGCGGATCAGAAAAATGGCAAAATCGTCCCCGCGAAGGTGACCTACAGGAAGGGAACCGTTGACTCCGATGGCAAGTGGAACGCAGACCCCCATGCCAAAGAACAGGACCTCACCGACACCTCCACCCCCACCTTCACCAACACCTACTCCATCACATTGCCCCTTTCTGGTATGTCGGGCGTCACTCTGACGTACCTTGCCGGCGCGGCGATGCTTTGCGTCGCTGCAGCCTGGATGCACGTTCGCCGCAAGGCGAGCGCGAAGGGAGGCGAGCGTCGTGAATAAGAAAGTTTGCTCCTTCCCGATCTTGTTTGCGCTGCTCGCCCTCTTGATCGGCACCTGCGCGGTTGTGTTCCCCGCTTCCGCGCAGGCCGCGCCGACCTCGATCGGTTCCATCACGGTGAGCAGCACCGTGGCGCGCAGCTACGACGCCTACCAGATCTTTAGCGCCAACGTTATCGACGACGACAACGACGCTAAGATCGCCACCGACCTCGCCTGGGCAAGCGATGCCGTGCGCGACGCCGCGCTGCCTGTGCTGCACAGCGCCGGCATGCCCAAATCCCAGACCACAGCGCAGGAAGCTGCCGAGTGGCTCAACGCCGATTCCCACCTTACGAGCGCGCTGAGCGCACAGCTCGCTCGTTCCCTCCAGAGCTCTGGCGCCGTGCCCGTGGCCCTTAACGCGGGCACGACGGCCGAGCTGCCCTGCGGCTACTGGCTCATCGTCGCCGACGACGACGCCATCTCCCAGGACCAGGCCGGCACCGCGCCGATCATGGCCCTGGTCGGCGGCGGCGCCGTCACCGTCAAGCCCAAGGCGGCGACGCCCAAGGTCCAAAAGTATGTGCTGGAGGACAGCACCGCCGCCTGGCAGAAGGCCGCCGACGCCACGGTCGCCGACGACCTGTGCTGGCGCCTCTCTGCCACGGTCCCGGCGGGTCTTACCGCCTACGATACCTATACGGTGCGGTTCGTCGACACCATGAGCGCGGGGCTCGACCCCTCCAAGGTGGCCGCGAGCATGCGCGTGTACGTGGCGGCGGGCGCGGACGGCGGCTTTGACGCCGTCTCGGTCGGCAGGGACGGCCGCGCCGGCACCGACCCCGCGAAGGGCTGGACCGACATCACGGCCCAGTGCGGGGTCTCGGTCGACGGCAAGACCTTCACCGCGCGCACCGGCGACCTGATCGCCGCGCTCGGCGGGGCCGACGCCTTCACCGCGGGCGCCCGCGTGGTCGCCGTGTACAATGCGCCGCTCAACAGCGCATGCAACCACGGCATCGCGAAGGGCAACCCCAACGAGGTCTACCTGCGCTACCCGCGCTCTCCCTTTGCCGACCAGTCCGGCGACGCCGGCTTCACCCGCACGCCGAGCGACGATGCGTGCGCCTACACTTGGGATCTCGCGCTCACCAAGCGCGGCAGCGACGGCGACAAGCCGCTTGCCGGGGCGGTCCTGAGCATCGCCGACGATCGCGGTCGCACACTGGCGGCCGACGGCACGTGGGATGCGGAGGGCAAGGCCACCGTCACCACGGGCGAGGACGGCCGCGTGACCGTCTCGGGCGTGGACTCGGGCAAGCTGGAGGTCCGCGAGCTCAAGGCGCCCAAGGGCTACGCCGCCTTCGAGGGCACGCGCTCCGTGACGGTCAAGGCCGAGGGCCTGGACGTCGACCAGGTGGCCGCCGCCAAGCCCAAGCTCACCATCACGGCCGAGTCGCCCCTGCGCGCCGACAGCGCGGACGGGTCGACGGGCAGCCTGGAGGCGTCGCTCATCAACACGCCCACCGGCACACCCCCTAGCATTACCACCGGAGGCTTTATGCCCTCGACTGGCGATATGGCAATGTACGCCGCGGCCGCCGCAGCGGTCGCCGGAGCCGCGCTCATCGTGGTCGCGCTCCTGGTCAAGCGGGGAGGTGGCAGCCATAAAGAGTAGCTGGCAGCCCCACAGAGAGCGGGGCGAGACGTAGCGAAGTAGATGCTAAGGTTCAGACAGATGATGACCGATCGAATGAGAACCAACCGGAAAATGGAGGAAAAGAAGATGAGCATGAGCAAGAACATCGCCCGCCTGGCAGTAACCGCCGGCCTCACCGCAGCCCTGAGCTTCGGTGGCGTCATGGCCCCGGTCACGATGGCGTTTGCTGAGAATGTGGCGGCTCCGGCCAACAGCATCACCATCAACAAGAATGCCAATAATGGCAGCGTGAAGTACAAGGCCTACCAGATTTTCGAGGCCGATGTCGTGGATGAGACCGGCAAGGTCGTTTCGAATGTTAAGTGGGCAACTGGTGTTAGAGATCCGACCAAAACCGCTATTATCAATGCTATTAACAATAAGCAGGACGGTGCGCTGAAGGCTACTGCTAGCGCGCAGGATGTTGCCGATTGGCTGACTGCCAACATTACTGGGACCACAAACACGACGGTTCTCAAAGACACCGATTTGCTCAATACGCTTGCTGGACTGGTTGCGAAGGACGTCACTCCGACTAATCCGACCAATCCGACGGGCACTACGGATGGTTCGTTTGCGGCGGGCACCAAGGTTTCTTTCGATAAATCCGGTTATTACCTGTTTCTGACTGACGCGGGCACTTTGGCTTCGGATGAGTCGACGACCGGCAGCAAGAATACTGCCACTTCGCCGATTTATGCCGTCGTGGGCGCCGGCGATGTGATTGTCAGCGAGAAGACCAGCATTCCTACCGTCAAGAAGGAAGTTCGTGAGGGTACATCATGGGGAAAGGTGAGTGACTCGTATATTGGCGAGGAGGTCGAATATAAACTGACTGGCTCCGTCGCGAGCAACATCGCTACGTTCAATAAGTATGAGTACGTATTTCAGGACACGTTGAGCAAGGGTCTTGAAGTCGCGAAGAGCGACGATGGCACGCCGAAGGACCTGCGCGTCTACATAGTCAACAATGGCACCCAGATTGAGGTTAAGCATGATGACAAGGATGGGTATAAGGTAACTTCGTCAAAGGACGAGAACACAAAGAAGGAAAAGCTCACTATTTCTTTTGACAACCTTAAAGCCGTTAAGAGCACCAGCAATTCCGAGATTGCTGTTGATGCTTACTCTAGCGTGGTCGTAACCTACAAGGCTAAGCTCAACAGCGAAGTCGAATACAGGGCCGATGGAGCCACCAATGAGGTCAAGCTTGTCTATTCCAACAATCCCATGACTGATGATAAGGGCACTTCTGAGTCGGACAAGGTCACTGACTACGTCTTTGGTCTCGATGTCACTAAGACTGCTTCGGATGATCAGCAAAAGAAGCTTGTTGCTGGATTTAAGGTTAAAATGATCGAGGAAGGTACCACTCCTGTTTCTGGTGATCAATGGCTGACGCAGACTGGTGGGCTTACCAGCGACGCAAGTAAAGCTGGAGTGTTTACGACCAGTGAGACTGACAGCAAGGTTTTTATTCCCGGTCTTGTTGCGGGTAAGTACGAGATTACAGAGTGCACGACGCCCGCGGGTTATAACTCCATCAGCTTTACCATTGTGGTGACGCCTACATACAATGAGACGACCGGCGAATTGAGTGGGCTCTCCGTAAACCCCAGCTCTAATATGGTCACTTCTAAGCTCGATGGAAACGTTACCTCGACCAGGATTCCCATCACCATCGAGAACAAGAAGGGCTCCGGCCTCCCGCTCACCGGCCTTAACGGCGTGACCTTCACTTGGATCGCTGGTGGCGCGGTGCTGTGCATCGGCGTGGCGCACCTCATCCGCAGCCGTAAGCAGACCGAGGAGTCCGAGCAGGAGTAGCGCTCACCCACCCATCCCTTTGGCAGGCGAGAAGTGATGGCCATGAGACTTGCGGACACTTTTCTCGTCTATCTACGTTCTTGCTTCGCCATTCTCTTTTCGGGGCAGACTCCGCGCTGGAGTCTGCCCCGTTTTTTGGGGACAACGCAGCCAGCTTCCACCGTCCGATGCGGGCACATTCGTCATCGCGTTTCTTGACTCGTATGAGGTTCGGTTTAAGGTCCGTAGGCGCACGCGCGGTGCGGACGGTAGAAGGCATTTGCGCCGCAACAAGCGCAAATAAGAATGCCCGGGGTTAGAGGCCCGGGCATTTAACAAAACCAGAAAACTAGGCCGCCCGCGCTCTCGTACACTTACGCGGGGTGCGTCGTTTTCTATTGACATTGTATCCCGAATCGCCCAGTCAATCCGGGACATTTTGAAAACTCAAATATGGGCTTAGGCGCGAACGGAATCTCGTTAATTCCGAAAATTATGTATAATTCCAATATAAACTGGAATCGAACGAAAACAATGGAAATGAACGAAGCGCTAATCTACTTACAAGAAGCACTAGGCCTCTCCGCCAAGGCCAGAGCTTGGCCTGGATTCGCACGCTTGCCGCTGCATCTGCGGGCGATTGAGGTCCGCACTGTTGACGCAAACGGTTTTTCGTTTTTGCTTGCAAGTTTGCCTACTGGCGTCGGGCTTCCCGAGGCTAAGAGAGTCTATAGTCAGCTCGCCTTGCGCGCGGAGACTCCTGTTGTCGTTTCGTTTCCTGATGCCGATGCACGTCAGCGCAAAGCGTTGGTCGCACAAGGGATTCCCTTTGTCTGCCCCGGTAGACAGGCTTTTCTTCCATTTATGGGCACAGCCTGTACGGAGAGGGGCGGTGCCCGGTTTCACAATCACGCGACCAAGATGTCACCCAACGCGCAGGCTGCTGCAATCTGGGGAGCAGCCCAGGAGCCATATCGCCCCTATGACCTTTGTCGTGCGCTTGGGATTTCGGCAAGCCGCGCGAGTGAGGCCATAACCGAGCTTGTTGACAGGGGGCTCGCGAGGCGCGAGCGTTGCGAGCGACGTGTCGTCGTGTTCCCTGTTGCCGTTGATCTTCTGCTCAGCGAGCACATGGCAGAGCTCTCCTCGCCTGTCTCGAAGGTCTTTTTTGCAAGGAAGACACCGCAGATTGACTGTCTTGTTGACGCCGGGGAGACGGCGCTCGCTGCGCGTTCGATGCTCGCTGCGCCGGGCATGGAACAAAAGGCCGTCTTAAGAAGTACATGGCGTCAACTGAGCGACCTCGAAGTCGCAGACGGGGAGTTGCCGGATAACGAAACGGCGATGATCCAAGTGTGGCGCTATGCGCCCGTGTTTGCCGACTCCTCCCGCGTCGATGACATTTCGCTTGCGCTATCTTTGGCGGCAATCGACGATGAGCGAATTCAGCTCGAAGTCGATCGCATGTTTGGAAAGGAATATCCATGGCAAGAAGCGCTGTAGAGGGTCTCCAAGAATTTCAGCAGCATATGCAAGAAGCTGCAGGATCGTATGCCCTTATCGGCGGCACAGCATGCGACATTTTGCTCGCGGAGGCGGGGCTTTCATTCAGGGCGACTCATGATTTTGATGTGGTAATTGTCGCCGATGACCGGTTGTCTCAGACGGCAGAAGCCATATGGACTTTGGTGCGTGATGGCGGCTACCGCTGCGGCTGGGGCGAAGGCAAAGGCTCATGTTTTTATCGGTTTACAGAGCCAAAGAGGCCGGGTTACCCCCATATGATCGAGCTCTTCGCGAAGTGCCCCGACTTTCTAAAGGGTCGTGAGGGGATTGATGTGGCGCCAATTCGCGTTGATGAAAACATAAGCAGTCTTTCGGCAATTTTGTTGGACGATGCTTACTACAGCTTGTTCCTTCAGGGAATTCGGACCGTAGGCGGCGTTTCGGTCCTGGGTACGGAATACATTGTCCCGTTCAAAGCGAAGGCGTATCTCGACCTAAAAGCTAGAAGGGAAGCGGGGGAGAACGTTGATTCGAGGAAGGTAAAAAAGCATAAACGCGATGCGCTGAGGCTTGCTCAGCTGCTTGGCGAGTCGGAAGGTGTCGACCTGCGCGGAGAACTGAAGGACGATATGCTTGCGTTTGTTAAAGATTGTGAGGTGGGCGACGTCAATCTGAAACAGATCGGGGTTGTGGGCGCAACGATGGTGCAGTTGCTCGAGACGATGAAAGCAACATATGGCTTGATTGGTTGAGTGGGGTTACGTGGCCCGGACGGTGCAGTCTAACTGCGTTGTCCGGCGTACGAGCTCGCTAATCGGCTATTATTTGTTTAGACAACTTGAGTTGTAGAGGAGTGACCGGCGATGGTGCAGGGCGCCAAACATATGAAGAGCAATAACGCCGCGGACAACGGCGGCTCAAGCCCTCAGCCCAAACCTCAACCAAAGCCCAAGCGTCGTCGCAAGCGACTGCCGCGCTGGGCCGACAGGCTCATCACCATCGTCATCATCCTTATCGGCGTGGGCCTTATGACCTGGCCGTGGATCTTGGACCGGCTCGAGGCCTCGGGCGTGTTCAACCAGATCAGCACCGTGTCCAGCACCGTGGACGCGCTATCTGCCGAGGAGCGCGAGCGCATCCTGCTCCAGGCGCGCTCCTTTAACGAGCAGCTGGCGGGCGAGGCCACCGAGCTTCCCGCCGACCAGATCGAGCCCTACGCTCAGCAGCTCATCTTTGACCGCGACCCCATGATGAGCTGGGTCGAGATCCCCTCCATCGACGTTAGTATGCCCATCTACCACGGCACGACCGAAGAAGTCCTTATGGCGGGCGTCGGCCACCTGGAGGGCACGAGCCTGCCGGTGGGCGGCACCTCGACGCATTGCGTGCTCACCGCGCACTCGGGCATGCGCAACCTGAGCATGTTCGACGACATCCACTCGCTGGAGCCCGGCGACCTGGTGCTGCTGCACACCATGAACAAGACGCTCGCCTACAAGATGGTCGACTCCGAAGTGGTTCTGCCCGAGGAGATGGAGTCGCTGACCATTGAGCCCGGCGCCGACAAGGTGACGCTCGTCACCTGCACGCCCTACGGCGTGAACGACCATCGCCTGCTGGTGCATTGCGTGCGCACCAAGTACAGCAAGAAGGACGTCGACAAGCAAAAGTCGCTGGCCGGCCGCCACTGGGGCAAGCGCGAGTTTGCCGTGCTCATCGTGGTTGTCGCCATTGTGTTGTTACTGCTGGACATTGTGGTCCACGCGATCCGCAAACGCCGCAAGGCCAAGGCCTCGGCATAGGACATCGTTCGGAACCACCGCAATGGGGACAGGCACCTTTGTGGTGGTCGGGACTTCCAAACCATCACAACATTCGATGAAAATCGCGATTTTGACGAAAAGCGTCGAATGTTGTGATGGTTTTCGTTGCGGGCGGGACGGTTTTCGCTATGGACGGTGCGGTTTCGCTGCAGAACCGCCGGACCACGCCCTGCCAACCCGCCGCCCACGTTACGTTTTCGCTGCATTTGGGTAAAGCACCTGCTCCAAGCGGCGTTGCCTTGTATACTAGAGCGGTTTATCTGTTATGCGGAAGGGAGCGCCTATGGCACTCAGCGAGAAAGACGTGCGCGGCATCGCCGAGTACGCAAAGATCGCACTGACCGATGACGAGCTCACCCAGATGACGTCCTACATGAACGACGCCGTCCAGATGCTCGAGCCCGTCTTGCAATATGACTTGCCCGACGTGGAGCCCACGTTCCATCCCATCGGAAGCCTGTCCAACGTGATGGGCGATGACCTGCGCAAGCCCGAGCGCGACCTGCCGCTCGACGTGGCGCTCGAAAACGCCGGCAGCGCGCGCGACCGCTACTTCCGCGTGCCGTCCATTTTGGGAGAGGGGGAGAGCGAGTAATGAAGCTCAATCTCGATCGATTCACGGCCGCGCAGCTGGCCGAGCACGTTGCCGCCGGCGATTTCTCTGCTACCGAGGTCGCGCAGGCCTCGCTCGAGGCCATCGAGGCGCGCGAGGGCGGAGTCCAAGCATTTCTGCAGGTGGCGCCCGAGCTCGCGCTTGAGGCTGCTGCCAAAATCGACGCCCGTCGCGCTGCCGGCGAGGCCCTGCCCCCGCTCGCGGGCGTGCCGCTGGCCATCAAGGACAACATGAACCTTGTGGGCACGCACACCACCTGCGCTTCCCGCATGCTCGAGGACTACCAGAGCGTCTACACCGCCACCTGCGTCCAGCGCATGCTCGATGCCGGCTGCCTGCCCATGGGCAAGGCCAACATGGACGAGTTTGCCTTTGGCAGCTCCACCGAGAGCTCGGCGTTCCGCCGCACCAACAACCCCTGGGATACCGAGCGCGTGCCCGGCGGCTCCTCGGGCGGCTCCGCTGCCGCCGTCACCGCGGGCGAGGTCGCGCTCTCATTGGGCTCGGACACCGGTGGCTCCATTCGCCAGCCGGCGTCGCTGTGCGGCGTGGTGGGCTTTAAGCCCACGTATGGCGCCGTGAGCCGTTACGGCGTGGTTGCCTTTGGCTCGTCGCTCGACCAGGTGGGGCCCTTTGGCCGCACGGTCGAGGATGTCGCGCTGGCCATGAACGCGCTTACCGGTGCGGGCCACGATCCGTATGACTGCACCAGCCAGGATTGCGCCGTCGACTTTACCGAGCATCTCAACGACAGCATCGAGGGTAAGCGCGTGGGCATCATTCCCGCGTTTATGGAGGCCGAGGGCCTGACGCCCGAGGTCAAGGCCGCTGTTCAGCGCGCCGCCCAGGAGCTGCAGAACCAGGGTGCCGAGCTCGTGGAGGTCGACCTGCCGCACCTGGACGCCGCCATCGCCGCCTACTACGTCATCGGCCCGGCCGAGGCGTTCTCCAATCTGGCCCGCTTCGACGGCATTCGCTACGGCTATCAGGAGGAGGGCTGTGCCAACCTGTCCGACCAGAGCTCGCTTTCGCGCGCCCACGGCTTTGGCGCCGAGGCCAAGCGCCGTCAGATGCTCGGCGCCTACCTGCTGAGCTCGGGCGTGTACGACAAGTACTACTATGCCGCGCAGAAGGCCCGCACGCTCATCACGCAGGACTACGACGCCGCGTATGCCAAGGTGGACACCATCCTCATGCCCGCCTCGCCGCGCACGGCCTTTAAGTTTGGCGAGATCAGCGACCCCACGCAGATGTACCTCTCCGACCTGTACACCATCTCGCTCAACATTTGCGGCAACGGCGGTATCTCGGTGCCGCTGGGCCTGGGCGAGGATACTCAGCTGCCCGTTTCTGCCCAGCTGGTGGGACCTGCCTTTAAGGACCGTCAGCTGCTCACGTTTGCCCGCGCCCTGGAGCGCGGCTTTGCCGATGCCGCCACGGGTGCGCCCGCACTTTCCGTCGCGCCCGATTTTGCCGGGAAGGGAGGCGAGCTGTAATGAAGGAGCTTTCCGAGGTCCTGCAGGACTGGGAGGCCGTGATAGGCCTGGAGATCCATACCGAGCTCACCGCACTCGATACCAAGATGTTCTGCAACTGCAAGCTCAGCCACGATGACGAGCCCAACGCCAACGTGTGCCCGGTGTGCCTGGGCCTGCCCGGCGCGCTGCCGGTGCCCAACAAGCGCGCCATCGAGAGCATCGTCAAGGCCGGTCTCGCCACCAACTGCGAGATCCAGCGCCACTCGATGTTCTACCGCAAGCACTACTTCTATCCCGACATGGCCAAGAACTTCCAGACCACGCAGGGTCCGGTCGCCTTTGCCATGTACGGTCACCTGGACCTGGACGTGACCGGTCGCGGTGCCGCTGAGCGCCCCGACTGCGCATTTGGCGAGGCCGAGGCCCAGAGTCTGGCGAGCGCCTCGGCCAACGCCGAGGGCCTGTCCACGTCCATGACGTCGACCATGCGCGAGGGCAACCAGCGTGCCGGCCACCTGGCCAGTTATGACGCGTCCAACCTGCAGATGCCCGAGCGTCGCGAGGACGGTTCCTACACGGTGCCCATCCGCATCCTGCGCATCCACATGGAGGAGGACGCCGCCAAGATGGTCCACGTGGGCGGTGCCGAGGGCCGCATTACCGCCGCGGCCGAGTCGCTCGTCGACTACAACCGCTGCGGCACGCCTTTGATTGAGCTCGTGACCGAGCCCGATCTGCGTACGCCCGAGGAGGCGCGCCTGTTTATGGAGAAGCTCCGCCGCATCTTTGTGACGCTGGGCATTTCGGACTGCTCCATGGAGAAGGGTTCCATGCGCTGCGACGGCAACGTGTCGCTGCGCCGCCGCGGCGAGACCAAGCTGGGTACCAAGACCGAGCTCAAGAACCTCAACTCGTTTAAGAGCCTGCACGATGGCCTTGCCTACGAGATTTGCCGCCAGGCCGAGGTGCTCGAGGAGGGCGGCATCATCTATCAGGAGACCCGCCACTGGGAGCCCAGCCGCAAGCGCACTGTGGTCATGCGTGTGAAGGAGACGGCCGACGACTATCGCCTGTTCCCCGATCCCGACCTGGCGCCGTTCGATCTGGATGACGAGTTCATCGACCGCTGCCGTGGCGAGATCCCCGAGCTGCCCGATGCCAAGCGCGCCCGCTTTGAGGCCGACTTTGGCATTAAGGCGGCCGACGCCGAGCAGATCGCCGGCGACCCGGAGTTTGCCGAGTTCTTTGAGGCGGCCGCTGCCGGTATGGCCGGCAAGGAGGCCCAGACGGTTGCAAACTTGCTGGTGAACGAGATGATTGCTTACCTTAAGGGCGCGGGCGTGTCGCTCGCCGAGTCCGGTATCGCGCCGGCTCAGGTGGCAGCACTCGCCAAGCTGCTGGCGACCGATGCCATCAGCTCCAACCAAGCGCACGAGGTCTTTGAGGCCATGGCCCAGACCGGTGACGATCCCAACAAGATCGTCGACGAGCGCGGCATGCGTCAGGTGAGCGATGCCGGTGCGTTGCAGCCGATCGTGGACGAGGTGCTGGCTAACTGTGCCGATCAGGCGCAGCAGTATCGTGACGGCAACCAGAAGGTCATCGGCTTTTTGGTGGGCCAGTGCATGAAGGCGAGCCGCGGCAAAGGCAACCCGAAGCTCTTCAACGAGTTGCTGAGAACGTCGCTCTCGTAAACGGGAACCGAGGGGCCGGGCGCAGGGCCTTGCCTCTCAATTTCGGACAGTCCTGACTCACGACGGAGGCGCCACTGGCGCCTCCTGTTCGTGCGGAACTCATTGAGAGGCAAGGCCCTGCGCCCGGCCCCTCGGTTCCGTAACGACTCGGCCGTTCGGGTCAGGCGGGGCTGAATGGAATTTGGTGAATGAGGGCGCCGTTGGCGCCTTCATTCTTTATATATGTTGGGAGCGCCAAGCGGTGGGGGTGGTGCCGGTGTGTTGCTTGAAGGCTTGGGCGAAGGCGGCCTGCTGAGGGTAGCCTAGACGCTCTGCCACCTGCGCTATCGTGAGCGCGCTATCGGCCAAAAGGTCCTGTGCTCGCTCCATACGGCGTCTGCGAATGTAGGCGCCCAGGGACTCGCCAGTTTGGGCCTTAAAGGTGGCGCATAGCTTGGAGCGGCTTGTGTAGAGCCTCTCGGCCACCTCGTTGATACCCACACGTCTGCCTTTGTCGAGCTCGCACTCAATCATCGCCGTTGCTTCTTCGGCAATGGTCGCGCTGGCGCGTGTGTCTGCCGCCTGCTGCGCCTGCTTGTGGGCCGCGCGCGAACAGGCGAGCTCCGCGACCATGGTCTCCACGATGCCTTGCATATAGACGTGTCCGCCTACGGTGCGGGCGCGGTCCTCGTTAATCCGGCGCAGCGTGTGGCAGATGGCAGACGTCGCCTCCTCGTGCCACGACTCGGCAAACGCTTCAAAGACTCCTGCGAACTCAGTGGGATACCGATGCTCCAGCTCGTCAAAATACCCGGGCAAAAAGAGCACCGAGCGCGAGTGATAAAGCTGCCCTGCAAACAGCGGACTTAGCTCCTCGCCGCAGCTATCTTGGATAAAGCTGCACACCGCGCTGTTCGGCCACGGTCCATGCAGGGGTTTAAGGTTCGCAGGCGTTATGCCGGCTTCGGGCATGCACATGAGCGTGGGCGCGCTGACCTCGCTCACGCACGCGTACGGTTCGGGTGTGTATTCGGCCAGGTACATATCGTGCGTCGGGGTAATGTAATGCTCCATGACGATGCAGGCAGGGGAGAGGGGCATGATCCATGCGCGTCCGTGCGCCCGATCGTTTGCCACCTCGCCGGTAAAGACGGCGCCCTTGCCGGTAAGCTCCAGGCCAAACTGCTCAAACTGCGGTGCATAGAGCTCGGTTATGTCGGTCGCTGCCCGCCGTATTTGCAAAAGCGTCCCTTTCCTTTGCAGAAACGTCCACGCCTGGCTCGATTGTGAGCCATGGCTAACACATCAATGATAAGTTCATTACGGTTAACTCTCAAGCCGTTAGAAAGGAATCTCATGGCAAAGGGATCAAAAAAGGAAGGCGGCGGTATCGGCGAGCTGCTTGCATATGCCGGCGACCGTAAATCCCTAACATATTTGGGCATGGCCCTCTCGGCGCTCTCGCAGCTGCTGAGCTTTGGCCCGTACGTGTGCATTTGGCTTGTCGCGCGCGATCTGATCGCCGTGGCACCTAACTGGAGCGAAGCCTGCGGCATCGCGACGTATGGCTGGTGGGCCGTGGGGTTTGCGCTGGCAAGCATCGTGGTCTATTTCGTGGGGCTCATGTGCACGCACCTGTCTGCGTTTCGCTGCGCGTCCAATATTCGCAAGACTACGAGCGAGCACCTGCTTAAGCTGCCGCTTGGCTACTTTAACACACACGCCACCGGTGAGCTGCGCCGTATCGTAGACGGATGCGCCGCTTCCACAGAGACTTTGCTCGCACACATGCTGCCCGATATCGCAGGCGCCGCCGCCATGGTCGTGGGCTTGCTCGTGCTGCTTTTCGCCCTCGATTGGCGCTTGGGCGCGGCATGCCTCATTTCGGTGGCCGTTTCGTTTTGCGCCATGGCCACCATGATGAGCGGCAAGGGCGCCGAGTTTATGAAGGCCTACATGGGCGCGCTGGTCAAGATGAACAAGACCGGCACCGAATACGTGCGCGGCATCCCCGTGGTCAAGGTGTTCCAGCAGACGGTCTACTCCTTTAAGGCGTTCCACGACGCGATCGCCGAATACGCCGACATGGCGCAAAACTATGCGGGCACGTTCTGCCGAGGCCCGCAGGTGCTCAACCTTACCGCGCTCAATGGTCTTGTGACATTCCTGTTGCCCGTGGCGTTGCTGTTGGCGCCGGGCGAGACGGACTTCGCGCATTTTATGGCCAACTTCACGTTTTACGCGATATTTTCGGCCGTGGTACCAACGGCCATGACCAAGCTCATGTTTGTGGGCGAGGCCTCTCAGATGAGTGCCGATTCGCTGGCTCGCATTCGAAGCGTCATGGATTCCAAGCAGCTCTCCGTGCCTGCCCAGCCCAAGCACCCCGCCGGCGGCGACGTGCGATTTGAGGACGTGAGCTTTACCTACGAGGGTGCCGAGGCACCTGCCGTCAACCATGTGAGCTTTAGCGTTTCTGCAGGTAGCACCCTCGCGTTGGTGGGTCCCTCTGGCGGCGGTAAGTCAACCTGTGCCAGTCTGATCCCGCGTTTTTGGGATGTTTCCGCAGGTCGTGTGCTCGTAGGCGGTGTAGACGTTCGCGACATGGATCCGCACGAGCTTATGGACCAGGTCGCCTTTGTGTTTCAGACCAACCAGCTGTTCCGGCAAACACTTGCCGATAACGTGCGTGCCTCCAAGCCTACAGCTACTGACGACGAAGTGCGCGCGGCCCTCTCCGCGGCCCAGTGCGACGATATCGTGGCCAAGCTCCCGCAGGGCATCGACACCATGCTCGGCGCCGGCGGGGCGTACCTTTCGGGCGGCGAGGTCCAGCGCGTGGCACTCGCCCGCGCAATCCTTAAGGACGCGCCCATCGTGGTGCTCGATGAGGCCACAGCGTTTGCCGACCCCGAGAACGAGGCGCTCATCCAGCGTGCCTTTAGCAAACTGGCGGCGGGTCGCACAGTCATTATGATCGCGCACCGGCTTTCGACCGTGGTGGGGGCCGACAAGATCGTGGTGCTCAACCAAGGTAGCGTGCAGGAGACTGGCACCCATGCCGAGTTGCTGTCCCAAGAGGGTCTGTATGCCAAGATGTGGGCCGAATACGAACAGGCCGCGAGCTGGAAGATCACTGCTGCCGCGGATGCCGCCGTCACGAAGGGAGGCGAGGCCTAAATGTTCGCCTCATTCCAAAAGAAGTATTTCCTATCCGATAAAGGCGTCGCCGGCGTAAAACGCGGCATTTTCTGGACCGCGCTCACCAATCTCATTACCATGGCCGGCATGGGCTTATTGTTCCTGGTCATGGCCGGTTTTGTCGAACACCTCGCCACCGGTGCCGACCTGCCGGATGCCCTGCCGATTGTGGGCGGCCTCCTGGTCTTTTTCGTGTTGCTCTTTGCCTCTAACTGGCAGCAGTATTACTACACCTACTGCATCTTTTACGAGGAGTGCGGCAAGCAGCGTATGGAGATCGCCGAGCGCTTGCGCAAGCTGCCGCTGTCGTTTTTTGGCCGTCGTGATCTGGCCGATTTAACCGAGACCATTATGGGCGACGTCCAGGCCATGGAGCACGCCTACAGCCACGTGCTGGGAGAGCTTTGGGGTGCCATCATCGCAAGCGTCATTGTGTTCGTGGCGTCGCTGTTCTTTTGCTGGCAGCTGGCGATTGCGGCGTTTTGGAGCGTTCCCGTGGCCTTTGCCGTGCTGTATCTGACGCGCGGCCCCATGATCCCGGTGTTCGACCATGTGCGTGCCGAGAAGGTCAAGGTTACCGAGGCGATCCAGGAGACGCTCGACTGCGTGCGCGAGATCCGCGCCACCAACCAGGAGGCTCATTATCTTGAGGGGCTCAACGCCGTGATCGATGCCGAGGAGCGCGAGACCACCAAGGGCGAGCTCGCCAATGGGCTTTTGGTCAACTCCGCCTTTGCCATCCTGCGCCTGGGGATTGCCACCACGTTGGTCACGGGCGCTGCGATGGTCGCCTCCGGCCGGGTCGACTTTTTGGTGATGTTTGCCTTCCTGCTCATGGTGAGCCGCATCTATGCGCCCTTCGATCAGGCACTGATGCTGATGTCCGAGCTGTTTGCCGCCGAGTCGTCGGCCAAGCGCATGCGCTCCATCATGGAAGAGCCCGTGGCGCGGGGCAGCGAGCAGTTTGAGCCCGTAGGTCATGACGTGGTGTTCGATCACGTGGCATTTGGTTATGGTGCGGGCGAGGACGGCCGCGCCGGCGAGAAAGTTCTTACCGATGTGAGCTTTGCCGCCAAAGAAGGGGAGGTCACGGCACTGGTCGGTCCTTCGGGTTCCGGTAAGTCCACGGTGAGCCGCCTGGCCGCGCGCTTTTGGGACGCCACCGAAGGCACGGTCACCGTGGGCGGCGTGGATGTTGCAAGCGTGGATCCCGAGGTGTTGCTGCGCGACTACGCCATTGTGTTCCAAGACGTGTTGCTCTTTGACGACACGGTGATGGGAAACATCCGTCTTGGTCGTCGCGATGCCACCGATGAGGAAGTGCTTGCTGCCGCGCGTGCCGCCAACTGCGACGAGTTTGTGAGCCGCATGCCGCAGGGCTATGACACCATGATCGGCGAGAACGGCTCCAAGCTGTCCGGCGGTGAGCGCCAGCGCATCTCTATCGCCCGTGCGCTGCTCAAAGACGCGCCGATCGTGTTGCTGGACGAGGCGACGGCGAGCTTGGATGTGGAGAACGAGACCGTGGTTCAGCAGGCGCTCTCCCGTCTGCTTGCAGGTAAGACGGTTATCGTTATTGCCCACCGTATGCGTACGGTGGAAAATGCCGACAAAATCGTTGTACTCAAGGATGGTGTGGTTGCCGAGCAGGGCACTCCGGCGCAGCTCAAGGCGGCAGGTGGAGAATTCGCCCGCATGGTGGCGCTGCAAAAGGAAGCAGCTACCTGGCAGTTGTAAGAAGGGGCAAAGGGACAGTCCCTTTCTCACATTGACAATCGGTTACTCCGCATCGTTAATTTTCAAAAGGTTAGCCATGGCTGACCTAGATAGTTAGATAAAATTGAGATATTTCAAAAGCGTGCTCGAGCAAACTTGTTTACTCGGGTGCTGAAGCACCATGCCGCGTCCAATGCGGCAAAAGGGAGAAGCAACATGAAGAAGTCGACGTTCAATACCCTGCTTGTCGGTGGCGGTTTTCTGCTTGGCACGGCCGGCATCAAGCTGCTTACCAGCGCTCCGGTCAAGAATGCCTGCGTTCAGGGCATTGCGTGCGGCATGCGCATCAAGAACGGCTACCAGGACATGGTCGAGCAGGCCAAGGCTAATGTCGACGACATGGTTGCCGAGGCTGCCTACATCACCCAGAGCGAGGCCGCTGCTGACGAGGCAACCGAGTAACGCTCCCAGGCACAAACTATGAGATTCTCGATTATCAGCGAGATCCCCGGCAGGACCCGCCTCCAGTTGGCGGGTCCTGTGCCAGAGAGCGATCTCGATGCGCTTCTAAAGCTCAGTGGCGAAATCGATGGCGTGCGCAAGGTGCACGTCTACGGCCGCATCGGCCAGATGGCGCTCGAATATGACGAGCAGCGTCGTGCAGGCGTGCTCGATGCTCTGGGCGCACTCGACGCCCAGGCCATTGCCGACGCAAAGACGGGTTACGTGATGCAGCTTGAGCCACGCAAGCACAAGCTCGTTATGGATCTTGCCACACTCATCGGCGCTCACTATGCGCGCCGATGGTTTTTGCCCACGCCCCTGCGTGCGGTGTTTGTCGTAGCCGGTTACATGACCTTTTTGCGCGCCGCCCTCCGTGAGCTCGCGCAGCCGCGCCTGACCGTTCCCGTGCTTGACGCGTCGGCCATCGGCATTTCGTTCGTCAAACGTGATGTCGACACCGCAGGGCAGACGATGTTCCTGCTCAACGTGGGCGAATTGCTCGAGGACTACACCCGCGCCATGAGCGAAAACGAGCTCATCAACTCGCTGCTCGATGTGCCCGACAAGGCGCAAAAGGTCGTCGGCGACACCGAGGTAAGCGTTGCCGCGACCGAGCTTGAGCCCGGTGACTTGGTGGCCGTGCGCACCGGCATGTCCATCTGCATTGACGGCGTCGTCGAGCAGGGAAGCGCCATGGTCAACCAGGCGACCCTGACCGGCGAGCCGCTTGCCGTCGAGCGCAGCGCAGGCGACGACGTGTTCGCCGGAACCGTCGTGGAAGACGGCAGCATCTTGGTGCGCGTGCGCGCCAACACGGCGCAGACCAAGCTGCGCTCGATCGTCTCGCTCGTGCAGACGGCCGACTCGCTCAAGTCCGAGGGCCAGTCGCACATGGAAGACCTCGCCAACAAGATCGTCCCGTGGAACTTCCTGCTCGCGGGCCTGGTTGCGCTCACCACGCGCAGTCTCATTAAGACCTCGGCGGCACTGATGGTCGACTACTCGTGCGCGCTTAAGCTCACGGGTTCCGTTGCCGTCATGACCGCTATGAGCGATGCTGCCAAGATGGGCGTCATGGTCAAGGGCGCGAAGTACTTTGAGTCGTTTGCCAAGGCCGATACCATTGTCTTTGACAAGACCGGTACGCTGACCGAGGCCCAGCCGCGTCTAGCTTGCGTGCTCACGACCGACGGCTGGAGCGAGGACGAGGTCCTGCGCCTTTCCGCTTGCTTGGAGGAGCATTTTCCGCATCCGGTGGCGCGTGCCGTGGTCAATGCGGCACGTGAGCGCGGGCTCGAGCACCGCGAGCGCCATGCTGCCGTCGAGTACATCGTGGCGCACGGCATCGCTTCGTCCATCGAAGGGCGTCGCGCCATCATCGGTTCAGCGCACTTTGTATTCGAGGACGAGGGCGCGCAGCTCGAGTCCGACATCAAGGAACGCATTGAGTCCCAGATGCAGGGGCTGTCGCCGCTGTATCTGGCGGTCGACGGCACCGTTGTGGGCGTGCTCGGCATCGAGGATCCGCTCAAGCCCGGGGTCCGCGAGGCCATCGCCGACCTGCATGCGCTGGGCGTTAAGCACGTGGTCATGCTCACGGGCGACTCGGAGCGCACGGCCGAGCGCATTGCTCGCGCGGCTGGTGTCGATGAGTTTAAGGCCGAGCTGCTGCCCGAGGACAAGTACGCCTATGTGGAGCGGATTAAGCGCGAGGGGCGCCACGTTGCCATGGTGGGCGACGGCGTCAACGATTCGCCGGCGCTCGGTTTGGCCGACGTGGGCCTGGCCATGGGTGGCGGAAGCGACATCGCCAAAGAGGTCGCCGACATCATCTTGACCGACACGGATCTCGCCGCGATCGTGCGCCTGCGCCGCATGAGCCAGGGGCTTATCGACCGTCTGACGAGTTCGTATTCAAGGGTGATGCTCACCAACTCGGCGCTATTGGCATTGGGTATTACCGGCATGATCACTCCGCAGACGTCGTCACTACTGCACAACGGCTCAACGATCGCCTACAGCTTGGGCAACGCGAAGGCATATCTGCGCTAGCACTTTTACTTTAGTTTTCGGCCTGCATTTGGGCGGTGTTGCAGCCGCCAGAATGCAGGCCTTTTGCGTTTGACCATGTGCTAGCAGCAATATATAGTTGTGCTAGCTAAGATAGCAGAAGTCGAAGGTGAGGTTGAGATGGGTGCTGTTGGCGGCATGGCGCAGGTGAACGTTCGCGTGGATCGCCAGGTCAAGAACCGTGCCGAGGAAGCGCTGCGGCTTTCGGGCGGGTCACTGCCCGAGCTCATCAAAAAGGTGGTGGCCAAGGTCGCGCAGGGTGGCGGGCAGTGCGAGGAAGTGCTTGCGGCCGTCGACGACCGGCAGCAGACCGTCGCGC
The DNA here is from genome assembly GCF_040092295.1 of Collinsella sp. CLA-ER-H9. Taxonomy (NCBI): domain Bacteria; kingdom Bacillati; phylum Actinomycetota; class Coriobacteriia; order Coriobacteriales; family Coriobacteriaceae; genus Collinsella; species Collinsella sp. CLA-ER-H9. The sequence goes on along the minus strand of NZ_JBBNLV010000008.1, from coordinate 1,376 downwards.
CCGATACTCCGTTCGCCGCATCATGGGCGGCGGCGGATCAGCTTTACGCGGACCTGGGCATCGCTACGTCGCCCGTATCCGACGATCGCGGTTGGGAAACAATCTATTCCGAAGCCATGGACGAGCGCTATCGCCAAAAGGGGATGATCCAGTGAGTGGGGCGCCTCTCAAGATCATGGTGGACGCCAACGTATGGGTTGATTCGTTTTGCGTCGACCATGCCGAATCGCTTGCCGCGCGTGCGTTTATTGGGCAGGCGACGGAGACGGGGTCGTTACTGTTCTTTCCGGTGCATATCGCTAAGGACGTGCTATACGTTGTCCAACACGAGCTGAAGCGTAGCGTTCTTGCCGTCGGGGGAGCGCTCGACGAGGCTTCTGCCCGCGCAATTGGCGATGCGGCACTGGCGTTTGTTCGGAATATGACCGAAAACGCCACCGCCGTGGGCGCAGACGCATCCGATCTGTGGCTAGCCGACAAATACTTAGCGCTCCATTGCGATTACGAGGACAACTTGGTACTCGCCGCATGCAAACGCGCCCAGGTTGATTACTTGGTAACTAACGATCGCAAACTGCTCGAACATGCCGATCTTGCAGCAAAGACACCTCGTCAAATGATGCCGATTCTTGCTTTGGCCGAACGCGGCGGCGCGGCTATCGGTTGACGCGAACTGTTTACGGGCCTCTTGGACGACGATGCGCTAAGGGACCCGCGTCTGCTATTTACAAAAGCTCGGCCTTAATGGCGGGACTTTCTGCGAGCTGCTCGGCTGCCTTTTCTTCGGAGCTGTCGAGCGCGGCTAAGCTGCGGTAGACCCACTCGTTGACCTGGGTGTTCTTGACGCCTGCGGTCTGCATAAGGGCGCCTACCTCGCAGATTGCTGTGAGCAGATCGGCTTTGGGACCCGCGAGCTCGACCTCGATGCCGTGGTAGGCGGACACGCCGCGGTTCTCACTCACGTGGTCGATAAAGCCCTCGACGGTCTCAAGCTGCTGGGCGAGAGCTGCATCATCGTCAGCGTCCAGCGCGACGAGTGCGTTCGATACCGTGAGGGCGGGATGTCCGCAGGGGACAAAGCCCTCGATGACATCCATAGCTTCGGTAATGGTTGAGCCCAGGCCCACGAGGGCATTGACGAGTTGCTGCTTGGTATCCATAACGGTCCTTTCGACGGGTCAATTTTGCTTGGCGAAAATATACGTGACGCGTTCGGTGACAAAAGTGCGAAGTATGGTGCACATTATGGGGTTGATTTCCAATCTCAGCCGAACACATTGAGCAAATAGCCCATTCCCGCAGTTAGCCGAACGCCCCCGCGGCCCCTCCCGGGGTCCGGGGGCGGCATTTTCCCAGTTGAAGGAACGGTGGAGATG
>NZ_JBBNLV010000007.1:0-116700 GCF_040092295.1 Collinsella sp. CLA-ER-H9 | reverse complement strand
CGAGCTCTTCCCCTTCAGGTAGCCCATGACGCTCGCGACGCTGTACTTCGGCGGGATCGCCAGCAGCACGTGCACGTGGTCGGGCATCAGGTGCCCCTCGATTATCTCGATCCCCTTGTACTCGCACGGCTTCCTGAGGATCTCCCCTATGTCGCTCCTGATTTGGTTGTAGATCACTTTGCGCCTATACTTCGGCGTGAACACGATGTGGTACTTGCACATCCACTTCGTGTGGGAAAGGCTGTAGGCCTTCTGGGCCATGGCGACCACCCCTTCGACTCGAATTCTTGACGGCCTGAACAATCGTCAATATCGGTCGGAGGGGTGGCTTTGTAAAGCCGTTTGTCTCCACCCGCGTAGCGGGTGGTTCAAAGCTGGCCGCTGCGCGGCCAGCAGACTAAAGTCTTGAAAAGAAAAAGCCCTGTCGCGAGTCTGCGGCAGAGCTTTTGGAAGGGGACTTGGTTGTGCGGACTCGTTAGGCGAGCTTGGCCTCGAGCTCGGCGATGCGCTTGTAGGCATCGATGGTAAAGCGGGTCTGCTTCTCCAGGATCATAGTGGTCATGAGAGTGTCCTGAGCGTGAGCCATGATGAAGGTCATCTCCATCTCGCCACCGCCGGCCTCCTGCGAAAGCAGCTTGGTCTGCGTGTCGTGGGCACCGATGAGCGCATCGCTGGCATCCTTGTGCAGCTGCTCGGCCTTCTCAAAATCACCCTCGCGAGCAGCATCGAGCGCTGCAAGCAGATCGGTCTGGGCGTCACCTGCGTATGCGACGATCTCGAATCCAACCATCGAGATTTCTTCTTTGGTTGCCATATTGCGTTCCTTTCACATATGAACCAATGGAGAGCATCGCGTCCGGGCATACGCGCTGCGTTCTGTATGGCAGAAACATTAACATTCAAACAAAAAAGAACAACGCAAAACATAATTTCAAGCTATGAACGGTCAATTTTCACCCGTGAACGGTTTCCAAACCATTTCGAACAATATCAAACATGATTAACGGAAACCCAAACAGGACCGCGCCCTAGCGCAAATCGCGCACCGTATCGCCCTCTACGAGCACGCCGGGGATCAGCATGTGCTCCACGCCAGACGCACCCCCCTCGGCACCGGCGATCTTATCGACTGCCCACATGCCGACACGCCTGTTGTCAAAGCGCACGGTGGTCAGGCGACGGTCGGGCACGATATCGCCCAGGCTGTCATCAACACCCACCACGCTCACGTCCTCGGGCACACGCCTTCCGCGCGACTCGAGCCCGCGAATGCAGCCGTAGGCCATGGCGTCGTTGGAGGCATAGATGGCAGTACAGGTCGGATCGTCCGCCAGAGCCTGGCCTGCGGCATATCCGCTCTGCGCCGTCCAATCGCCACGGATGAGTCGCGGCAGCTCAATACCATGTGCGCGCAATGTCTCGCGCCAGCCTTCCTCGCGCTGCATGCCCGAAAGCGAGCGCTCGGGGCACGAGATAAAGTGCACGGTCTTGTGCCCCTGCTCCAGCAAATACTCGACCACCTGGCGCGAGCAATCGAACTGGTCGTTATCGACCGTTGAACAAAGCGGGTGCTCCAACATCGTAACGAGCACTGTCTGCATGCCGGGCAGTGGCTCGAAGGTGCCAAAGTCCGCCGGCATGCGATTCATGATCACGACCATGCCATCCACCGGCAGTGCGCTCATGCGCGACGATGCGCTCTCGAGGGTATACGGATGCCCATCTACTTTCGTGAGGGTAATGGCGTAGCCGTGCTTATCGGCGGCGGCAGCAAAGCCCTCCATACGGTCGAGGTTGCCGGTACCGGTAATGTTGAACATGGCGACGCCGACGGTCTTAAACTTGCCGCGGCGCAGCGATCGACCGGCAAAATTGGGGCGATACCCCAGCTCGCGCATGGCGGCACGCACGCGCTCCTTGGTCTCGGGGCGCACGCTGGGCGAATCGTGCACCGTACGCGAGACTGTCTGCTCCGAGACGCCCGCGAGACGCGCCACGTCCTTAACGGAAACCGATTTTTTAACAGCGGCCATAGGTCGATCTTTCTATGTCAACGATGCCATTAGTGGCATCCTGCGCAGTCAAATGAAACGTCTTCAAGTATATCCAACGCCTCCCCCACCATACGCTCACCACCCAAAACCTACCGTTCACCGACATTTTTGCTTCCCCGAACGGCTTTTGTCGCCCAAATGTTAACGTTGCCATTGTGCAAACACAGAGCCACCGGGCGGCTCAAACGTTTACGCGCAAGGAATCGACGGTTCGCAGGCACAGGGACCATCGGTTCGCGTCTTATTTTGTGTCACAAAATGGCAACGTCAACATTTTGGCAACCGAACGCCAAAAGCTACCATCGTTGTTAACCCACCGACTCTTAGGAGCATTGCATGGAGCAACTTATCGCCATCATCGAAAAGGGCCAGCCCTTTTTCAACGCGATCGCCCGCAACAAGTACCTCAAGGCGATTCGCGACGGCTTTATCTCCGTCATCCCCATCATCATCTTCTCGTCCATCTTCTGCCTGGTAGCCTCGGTCCCCAACATCTGGGGTTTCTACTGGCCCGATGACATCAACAACGCCCTGTGGAAGTGCTACAACTACTCCATGGGTATCCTGGCCATCGCCTGCGCTGCCACCACAGCCAAGCACTTCGCCGACGCTCAGAACCGCGATCTGCCCAAGAACAACCAGATCAACTTCATCTCGTGCATGTGCGCGGCCATCATCGGCTTCTTGCTCCTTTCGAGCGACACGATCGCCACGGACGCTGCCAGCGGCTTCAACACCACCTACCTTGGTTCCAAAGGCCTGCTGACCGCCTTTATCGCTGCGTTTGTGACCGGCATCATCTACAAGTTCTTCATTAAGCGCAACATCACCGTCAAGATGCCCGAGCAGGTTCCGCCCAACATCTCGCAGACCTTTAAGGACATCATCCCCTTCTCCGTCTGCATCACCGTCTTTTGGGTCTTTGACATCGTCTTCCGCGCTGCCTTTGGCTTCTGCTTTGCCCAGGGCGTCATCCAGGTGTTCCAGCCCCTGTTCACCGCTGCCGACGGCTACATCGGCCTTGCTGTGATCTACGGCGCCATGAGCCTCTTCTGGTTCGTGGGCGTCCACGGCCCCTCGATCGTCGAGCCCGCCATCGCCGCCGCCCTCGTTGCCAACATGACCGACAACCTGGCTGCGTTCCAGGCCGGCCAGCACGCTTCCGCTGTCCTGACCCAGGGTGCCCAGTACTTCGTCGTCTGCATGGGCGGCACCGGCGCCACGCTTGTCCTGGTCTTTATGTTCTGCTTCCTGGCCAAGTCCCAGGAGATGCGCGCCGTCGGTAAGGCCGCCATCGTTCCCGTGTGCTTTGCCGTTAACGAGCCGCTGCTGTTCGCCGCGCCCATCGTACTCAACCCCGTCTTCTTTGTCCCGTTTGTCTTTGCCCCGATCGCCAACATCTGGATCCTCAAGATCTTTATCGACTTCTTGGGCATGAACGGCTTTATGTACACCCTGCCCTGGACCGTCCCCGGCCCCATCGGCACCATCATGGGCCTGGGCTTCCAGCCGCTCGCCTTTGTGATGCTCGCCCTTATCCTGGTCGTCGACTTTGCCCTGTACTACCCGTTCTTCCGTGCCTATGACGCCCAGAAGTGCACCGAGGAGGCCGAGATCTCCCAGGAGGAGCTCGCCGCCAAGAACGCTGAGAAGGCCGCCAAGCTCAACGACGCCTTCCAGGGCAAGGCTGACGCCAAGAGCGTTGCCGCCGGCGCTGCTGCCGAGGCCGTGAAGGCCGACGCCCCCGCCGCTTCCGCAGCGCCCGCCACCGAGGCTGCGACCGCCAGCGACCTCAACGGCAAGCGCGTGCTCGTACTCTGCCAGGGCGGCGGTACCTCGGGCCTGCTCGCCAACGCGCTGGCCAAGGCTGCCAGGGAGCGCGGTATTAACCTCGAGACCGCTGCCGAGGCCTATGGCAACCACGTTGACATGCTCCCCGACTTTGACCTGGTCGTCCTGGCCCCGCAGGCCGCAAGCTACCTGGCCGACCTGCAGAAGGACTGCGAGCGCGTGGGCAACAAGTGCGTCGCCTGCCGCGGTAAGCAGTACATCGAGCTCTCCCAGAACGGCGACAAGTCTCTCGCCTTCGTAAGCGAGCAACTCTCGAAGTAAGTAACGCTCAGGGCCAGCCGACCATCCAAGACCGGCTGGCCCTTCGATTTAGACGATTGGATCATCATGTCCGTTAACCCTGCTAGCGTCACTAACCCGCCTGCGCAGTTTCCCGAGGACTTTGTCTTTGGCGGCGCCACTGCTGCCTACCAGGTAGAGGGCGAGACCCGCACTCACGGTAAGGGCAAGGTTGCCTGGGACGACTTCCTGGAGGCCCAGGGGCGCTTTTCCCCCGATCCCGCTTCGGACTTCTACAACCAGTACCCCGTCGACCTGGAACTGTGCGAGGAGTTTGGCATCAACGGCATCCGCCTCTCCATCGCCTGGAGCCGCATCTTCCCCAACGGCACCGGCGAGATCAACCCCGAGGGCGTCCAGTTCTACCACGACCTCTTCGCCGAATGCCATAAGCACCATGTTGAACCGTTCGTCACGCTGCATCACTTTGACACGCCGCTGCCCCTCTTTGAGAAGGGCGACTTCCTCAACCGCGAGACCATCGACGCCTTTGTGGACTTTGCCACCTTCTGCTTTAAGGAGTACGCCGACCAGGTGACCTATTGGTTCACCTTTAACGAGATCTGGGCGGACGCCTCCAACACCTACATCGAGGGCACCTTCCCCGGCGGCGTCAAGGCGCATCTGGCCGAAGCCTTCCAGTGCGAGCACAACATGATGCTCGCCCACGCCAAGGCCGTGCTGGCCTTCCACAATGGCGGTTTTAAGGGCAAGATCGGCGTCATCCAGTCGTTGGAGTTTAAGTACCCGCTCAACGAGAACGACCCCGCCGACATCAAAGCCGCTAATAACGAGCACGTGTTGCAGAACCAGTTCTTGCTCGACGCCACTTTCCGCGGCGACTACGCGCCTGACACCTTGGAGTGCGCCAACCGCCTGGCTGCCGTCTCGGGCGGCACCATCGAGATTCTGGACGAGGACCTCGAAATTATGCGCGAGGCCGCGCTCTACAACGACTACCTGGGCGTTAACAACTATCAGTGCCGTTTTTTGAAGGCTTACGATGGCGAGAACGACCTGCACCACAACGGTACGGGCGAGAAGGGCACCGGCCGCTGGCGCGTTAAGGGTATTGGCGAGCATGTGAACAAGCCTGGCATCCCCACCACCGACTGGGACTGGATCATCTATCCCGAGGGCCTGTTCGATCTGCTCGTCTACATTAAGCAGCGCTACCCCAACTATAAGCAGATCTTCATTACAGAAAACGGCATGGGCTACAAGGATCCCTACAAAGACGGCTTTGTGGACGACCAGCCGCGCATCGACTACATCGAGCAGCACCTGCGCTGGCTGCTCAAGGCCATGGAGGTGGGTGTCAACGTGGGCGGTTACTTCCTGTGGAGCCTGCAGGATCAGTTCTCCTGGACCAATGGCTACAACAAGCGCTATGGCTTCTTCTACGTTGACTTTGAGACCCAGAAGCGCACGCCCAAGGCAAGCGCCTACTGGTATAAGCACGTGGCGCAGACCCGTCGTCTGGACTAGCGACTGGCGGGGTTGCCCGCTCACACAACCTGTCCCCATTTCTCAGCCGGGGGCGACACGTCACACGGCGCGCCGCCCCCGGCCTTTTTTGGGCAGACCGTACCGCACGTTTGTCTCAATCTGTAACATCTAACCGAGTTTTTGGTCCCTAGCTGTTACAAATCAAGACAGACCGGGGAGGCCGCGCCGAATTGTCTAAATCTGTAACACTAGAACCGGTTTTGGACGTCTAGTTGTTACAGATTGAGATAAACGCACAGGACAATCCTCTCAATCTCAATCTGTAACATCTAGCTGAGTATTTCGGCCCTAACTGTTACAGGTTGAGATGAACGAGCCGAGCGCGCCTACGCCCGCAAATCCCGCACGCTCGCACGCTCGACCAACACGCCCGAGACGAGTGTACGGCTTCTGGAGCTCGGGGCTTCCAGACCTGCGACGACCTCATTAAGCGCACGGATGCCCAGCTCGCGGTGGCGAAACTTCACCGACGTCAGAATCGAGTTGGGAATCGTCTTGTAGAGCTCATCGTCGAAGCCGATCACGGACACGTCTTCGGGCACACTGAGCCCTTTGTCACGTAGAGCCATCATCACGCCGTTTGCCATGCAGTCGTTAGCAGCGAGGACCGCCGTGCAATCGGGTTTATCGGCAAGCACAAGGCCCGCGGCATAGCCACTATCCGCATTCCAATCGCCTTGCAGAGGCTCGGGCGGCTCAATGCCACGCGCCTCGAGTGCCGCACGCCAACCTTTCATACGACACTGGCTCGACAGCGATTCTTTCTTACCAGAGACGAAGTACACGTTCTTGTGCCCGTGATTCAAGAAGTACTCACACGCCATGCGCGCGCCGCCCTCTTGATCGTCACTGACGGTGGAGCAGGTAGGATGCTCCATCGGTGTGATAATCACCGTCTTGAGGTCTTTCGGCGCCTCAAAGGTATCAAAGTCATCGACCATCTGGCGCAGGTTGAAAATCATGCCGTCGACGGGAAGCTGCGACATCCTATGCGCCGCTTCGGCAAGGGTCATCTTCTCCCCCGCCCGCTTTTTGATCACCGTGAGAGCAAAGCCTCGCTCTTCGGCGGCATCGGCGATACCGTCGATCATGTCCACGGCGCCGCCCGACAAGTGGAACACCACCACGCCGATGCACCCGTAACGGCCCAACTTGAGTGAACGCGCGGCAAAGTTCGCCCGGAACCCAAGCTCCTCCATGGCCGCATGGACCCTATCGCGCGTCGACTCTCGCACACTATCGGGCTCGTTGATCACGCGCGACACCGTCTTGAGAGAAACGCCCGCGGCAACTGCCACATCGTTCATCGAGACATTTTTCTTGTCCATCGTTGCCACTACTTCTCCAGTTGGTTTTGCATCGCTTGTTTTTTGTGTTCTAGCATACACTACCTGCCCGACTGACAAATCAGCCGTTTATCGGACAATATCGACCGTTCACCCGTAAATCCTTGTTGCTCTTCCAAAAATGTCTTACGTTGTCATTAACGAAATGACAACGTTGTCATTTCGCAATGCCTTCCTTAAGCAGGAAGGTTTCCGGGCAGTCCTGACCATCCATCGACGACCAGTTCCATCCACATGCATCGCGCATCAAGCAGCAAAGGAGCTCTATGGACGCCATCGTAAAGATGCTCGAAAAGCATCAACCGTTCTTTGAGAAGATCTCGAGGAACATCTACCTCCAGGCCATCAAGGACGGATTCCTTGGGTGCATGCCCATTGTCCTCACCTCTTCGATCTTCCTGCTGATCGCCACGCTTCCCGGCGTGGTCGGCATCACGCTGCCCCAGCCGCTCCTCGACTGGTGCAACAAGCTGTACAACTTCACCATGGGCGTCATGGGCATCATGGTTGCCGGCACCACCGCCAAGAACTTCACGGCATCCATGAACCGTCGCATGCCCGCCGGCAAAGTGCTCAACGACGGTTCCACCATGGTGGCCGCCCAATGCAGTATGCTGCTGCTCGCAGTCACGCAGTTCACCACCAAGCTCGACGGCTCCGAGCTTTCGGTCTTCGATTGCACCAGCATGGGTACGCGCGGTCTGTTCTCGGCCTATATCGCCGCGTTCATTACCGTGTGGGTCTATAAGTTCTGCGTCTCGCGCGATCTGACCATCAAGCTGCCCAAGGAGGTCCCGGGCGCCATCGCTCAGAACTTCCGCGACATCATCCCCTTTGGCGGCGCCGTCATCATCTGCGGCATCATCGATGTCATCGTGCGCAACCTCATGGGCGTTCCGTTCTCCGAGCTGCTTATCAAACTGCTCTCCCCGCTCTTTACCGCTGCAGAAACCTATCCTGGCCTTATCCTTATCCAGGCAGCCACCGCGTTCTTCTGGTTCATCGGTGTCCACGGCCCCTCGATCGTCCAGCCGGGCATCGACCCCATCCGTCTTGCCAACCAGGCCGAGAACCTGCAGGTTCTGCTGGCAGGCGGCCACCCCGCCCACTCCCTCACCTTTAACATGTCGCTCGTGGGTGAGTTCGGAGGCACCGGCGCCACGTTCATCGTGCCGCTTCTGCTGATTCTCTTTATGAAGTCCAAGCAGCTCAAGGCCGTCGGTAAGGCCTCGATTGTTCCTGTTGCCTTCGCCGTCAACGAACCGCTGCTCTTTGGCGCGCCGATGATCCTTAACCCCTACATGCTCATCCCCTTTGTTACCGCCGGCTGCGTCAACGTGAGTGTTGCCAAGTTCTTTATCGATAACGTGGGCATGAACGGCTTCTCCTTCGTGGTGCCTTGGGCCACCCCCGCCCCCATCGGCATTTTCATCACCACGAACTTCCAGCTTATTGCCCTGGTATTTGTCGCGATCATCATTTTGCTGGACGCCATCATCTACCTGCCGTTCTTGAAGGCATACGATAAGCTGCTCTGCGACCAGGAGGCCGAGCGCGCCGCCGAGCTGGGTCTTGAGCCCAACGGTACCGCTGCCATCGCCGCCAAGCCCTCTGCGCCCGCTGTCGAGCAGGCTACCGCTTCCGTCGAGACGACTGTTGCCGCCGCTGACAGCAAGCCTGTCGCCGATCAGCCCAAGCCCGCTGCCGATGCATCCGCCAAGAAGGATGTCGATGGCCTGAAGGTCCTCGTCCTGTGCGCCGGCGCCGGCACCTCCGCCATGCTCGCCAACGCCATCAAGGAAGGTGCCGCACAGACCGGAGAGAACATCGCTTCCTCCGCCGGTGCCTATGGTCAGCACACTGCCATCATGGATCAGTACGACGTTATCGTGCTTGCCCCGCAGGTTCGTAGCTACTACAACGACATGAAGGCCGACACCGATCGTCTGGGCATTAAGCTGCTCGCTCCCCGCGGTAAGGAATATATCGACCTTACTCGCGACCCCGCTGGCGCCATCAAGTGGCTCCGCGAGAACCTCGACTAGTTCCTTCCTCTGTTGGTGCCCGGACCCCCAGTTTGGGCACCTCTCCCTATTCATATCCCACAGAAAGGATGACTCATGACCAACCCCATGCAGTTCCCCGACGGCTTTGTGTTTGGCGGCGCCACCGCCGCTTACCAGGTTGAGGGCGAGACCCGCACGCACGGCAAGGGCAAAGTGCCCTGGGACGATTTCCTGGCCGCACAGGGTCGCTTCTCCCCCGATCCTGCAAGCGACTTCTACAACAAGTATCCGGTCGATATCGACCTGTGCCAGCGCTTCGGCATCAACGGTATTCGCGTCTCCATCGCTTGGAGCCGTATCTTCCCCAGTGGCACCGGCGAGATTAACCCCGAGGGCGTCGCCTTCTATCACGAGCTTTTCGCCACCTGCAACAAAGCTGGTGTTATCCCCTATGTCACGCTCGATCACTTCGATACGCCGGAGGCCTTCTATCAGGACGGCGGCGAGGGATTCCTGACGCGCACGACCATCGACGCCTTTGTCGAGTACGCCAAGTTCTGCTTTGCCGAGTTCACCGAGGTCAAGCACTGGTTCACCTTTAACGAGATTCCCGCGACCGCCGAGGGCAGCTTTATCGTTGGCAACTGGCCGCACGGCGAGAAGTATCGCCTGGACAAGGCCTTCCAGCTTATGCACAACATGATGGTGGCCCATGCCAAGGCCGTCGTCGCCTTCCACGAGGGCGACTTTGAGGGCGAGATCGGCATTGTCCAGAACCTGGAGCCCAAGTATCCCCTCGACCCCAACAACGCCGCCGACTGCGAGGCAGCTCGCATGGCCGACGTCATCAACAACCGCTGGGTACTCGACGCCACCTTCCGCGGCCACTATGCAGCCGACACCATGGAGGCTGCGACCAAGCTGGCCCATATCGCCGGCGGCGAGCTCGACGTCCGCGACGAGGACATCGCCGCGCTGACTGCCGCGCTCCCCTACAACGATTGCCTGGGCGTCAACACCTACAAGTGCCAGTTCCTGCGTGCCGCCGAGGGCGAAAACGACATCAACCACAATGGCACCGGCGACAAGGGCTCCTCGCGCTGGTTCCTCAAGGGCGTGGGCGAGTCATGCGTGCGCGAAGGCGTACCCACCACCGATTGGGACTGGATTATCTATCCCGAGGGCCTCTACGACCTGCTGCTGCGCATTAAGAACGATTACCCCAACTACAAGAAGATCTACATTACCGAGAACGGCATGGGCTATAAGGACGACTTCGAGGACGGCTTTATCGACGACGCCCCTCGCATCGACTATATGCGCCAGCATCTCGCGTGGATCCTCAAGGCAATCGACGGCGGCGTGAACGTCGACGGCTACTTTGTGTGGTCGCTACAGGACCAGTTCTCCTGGACCAACGGCTACAACAAACGTTACGGCCTGTTCTACATCGACTTCGAGACCCAGAAGCGCTATCCCAAGGCGAGCGCGTACTGGTACAAGAACGTCGCGGAGACCGGCCTGCTCATGGCCTAGCTTTTGCCGCGTACCCCCTGTCGGCCGCATGCGAATCCCTCCACGGGTTCGCATGCGGCCTTTTTTATTTTGGCTCGGCCCGAGCAGGCCGTTTGTCTGGATCTGTAACATCCAGCAGGGATTTTCGGCCCCAATTGTTACAGATCGAGATGAACGAGGCACCCAGTTCGAAATATCTAGATCTGTAACAACTGACTCGCTTTTGGCCGTCTAACTGTTACAGATCAAGACAAAGATGATGGCTGGGTAGACAAAATCTCGGTCTGTAACACCTAGTCGAGTTTTTGGGTCCCAGCTGTTACAGATTGAGACAAACGCACAGGACAATCCTCTCGATCTAAATCTGTAACATCTAGCGGGCTATTTCACCCCTACCTGTTACAGGTTGAGACAATTTGATAGTGGAGTCCTCGTTTGCGCGTCATATCGCGTAGCGCCGACGCGCTGATTCCCCACAATGACAGGAGGTAAAAGTCCTCCCGCAGCGCTTGTCGGCAATCCCGCAGCGCTAGCTAGCAAATGACCTGCGTGTGCTCCTCGATGGCGGCACGATCCTCGGCGGTAATACCCGGCTCGCACACCACGGCGTCCAAGCTGTCCAGGCGGCAGAAGGTGTAGAAGTCGCGCTTGCCGATCTTGCTGGAGTCGGCGATCAGATAGCGCGAGTCTGCCTTGTTAAAGGCGAGCTGCTGGATACGGCCCTCGTCCATGTTGGACGTAGACACGTCGCCATCCAGAATGCCGTTGGCGCCGATAAACGCCGCATCGATGCCCAGCGCACGCAGGGTATCCTCGGCCGTTGGCCCCACAAAAGCGGCGGTGCGGCGACGGTACATACCGCCCACGAGGCACAAGTCGCAGTCCTCGCGCGCCTCGAGCAGGTTAAACACCGAAAGCGAGTTGGTCACAATGCGCAGGCGACACGCCGGCAGCATCGAGGCCATCTGTTCCACCGTAGTGCCCGTACCCAAAAAGATGGTCGAGCCCTCCTCGATAAGCTCCACAGCACGGCGCGCAATCTGCAGCTTTTCCTCGGCATGCTTAGTGCGCTTTTCGCTGTGCGAATACTCATGGCGCAACATGGCATGGGGACGTCCCTGTGCGCTACGGGCGCCACCGTGCACGCGCTCGATCTCGCCCAGGCTCGCAAGTTCTTCGAGGTCGCGGCGAATCGTCATATCCGAAACGCCCAGCGCATCCGAAATCTCCTTGACCGAAACCGTGCCCTGCTCTTCGAGCAGCTGACGAACCTTATCCTGTCGCTCTGCCTTAATCACGATGAATCCTCGCCGTTCTTTGCGCGCATATCATTCAAACAGTAACGAACAAATTGTATCAGACTCGTGCGCGTCAAAAATGAACACCCGCACAGCTCCAATCATCACTTTTTTGAGAAAAATACCCCCTGCTTTAGTGGGGTGTAGTGATAATCTCACCTGTTCGCGCTACAGTTTGTCCGAAATACCTCGATGTTAGGAACCAAATGATCACTTCCGAGCTTTTCGGCACCGCGCCGTGCGGCACCTCCGTTCATCGTTATACCCTCAACGGGCCCGAGATCTGCGTTCGCATTATGGACTATGGCGCCACCGTGCTGGGTATCGATGTGCCCGATATTCCCGGCAACGTGCGCGATGTGGTGCTGGGCTTCGATAAGCTCGAGGATTACTTTGACAACCCCGCCTGCTTTGGCGCGACCATCGGCCCCGTGGCAAACCGCACCGCGGGCGCCACGATCACCATCGACGGCACGGACTGGCACATGCCGGCCAACGAAGGCGTCAACAACCTGCACAGCGATCTTGAGCATGGTCTGCACAAGCGCGTATGGGACGTTGAGCTCGACGAGACTCACAACGCCGTGCGCATGACCACCTCGCTTAAGGATGGCGAGCTGAGCCTGCCCGGCAACCGAATCTTTACGGCTGTGTTTACCGTTACGCGCACCGGCGTCTTCCGCATCGAGTATGGTTGCGAGAGCGACCGCGCCACCTACGTGTCCATGACCAACCACACGTACTTTAACCTTGCCGGCCATAACGCCGGCATGGACTGTGAGCACTTCTTTATCGCCAACGCTGCCCACTACTTGCCCATTAACGAGCAGAACATCCCCACCGGCGAAATCGCTCCGGTCGAGGGAACACCGTTTGACTTTCGCGAGCTGCGCCCCGTCGCACCCGGCATGGAGGCCGACGACCCGCAGATTAAGCAGGCCCGTGGCTACGATCACTGCCTGTGCATCGATGGCTATCAGTACGGCCGCAACCTGCGTCGCGCCCTACATGTCGAGGAGATGTGGACCGGTCGTGAGCTGGACTACTACACCACCGCCCCGGGCGTGCAACTCTACACCGGCAACTGGCTGGGCGACGAGCACGCCAAGGACGATGCCAACTATGGCTGGGGCGCCGGCTTTGCCCTCGAGGCCGAGATGTACCCCGACACGCCGCACCAGCCGCTGTTCCCGCAGGGCATTGTGGGTCCGGGTCACCCCTACAGCAATATGATCGAATACCACTTTATGAGGCACTAGGCCCACAACGCGACATCTCGCACAGCAACGCCCGCCGGCACCACCGCCAACGGGCGCTGCTTCATGCCTAAATCCTTCTTTTCGATGCCACCGAATTGGTGACATAACAAAACTATGCCGAATTACTACGATGAACCCACTATGTCCGACCACGCGCTGGTTTATAAAAAATTAGCAACTCGTCTACCTGCGGTTTTATTCTCTGCAAATTTGGCATGCTCGGCGATAAGCAATTCATCGTAGTAAACCGGCATAGTTTTGGCGGACAGCGCCACACAGATCCCCTACGAAGGCAAAATGATCCGTTTTCCTCCGTCCCCAAGGGATCAGTTGAACAGATTGCCGATGGGGTCGGGGGCGGAACTGGGGAGATAGCGGATTTCTAGTTCTATGCCGAGCTTTTGCAGCTCTCTGAGAACAGCGACGTCTGTGTCGTCTACGGCAACTGCGGGCGTTGCGGGACGCTTGCCCTCCCCTGCCTGCATATGACCAATGCTGATCTTGGTGATCGGCACACCGCCCTTAACCAGCGCGAGCGCATCGGAGGGTGAGGCCACCATGATCAGAATCAATTGGCGAGGCGTTGCGGTATGAATGACGTCGATGGTCCTTTGCACCGAGAAAAACCGCGTCCAAACGCCTTCTGGCGCCGCCACCCTCATGGGTGCCCATTGGCGCGAATCTGCCGCGATCTCATCGTTGACGATTAGGACAAGGTTGGAACCCACGGCTTCGTTCCACAGCTCAACGTCTTGTCCGTAAATGAAACGGTCGTCGATGCGTGCGAGAAGAATCTTGGGTTGAGTCATCGCTGCCCCATTCTGTTTGAGACCCGTAAGAGCAAGACATCGCGTCTCCAATATTAGTGCATTTAAAGTGAGAAAAGCCGTCAGAACACTTGCGCGGATTTGCGATGTCCCGTATCATAGACAGCCGTTGACGCCTCAGTTGCGCCATCACATGGCCGCCAGCGTAGCTCAGTTGGTAGAGCACCGCTCTCGTAAAGCGGGGGTCACCGGTTCGAGCCCGGTCGCTGGCTCCATTGCACAAGATAGCCGCCTTCGGGCGGCTTTTTTGTTGCTGATTTCGGGCGCGCTTCCGCCAATCCAAGCACAACGCCGCCGGAAACTCTCCTACTCAACAAAAGCCCCGCCAACCGCAATCCCCAAAGGAACCGCGTTCAGCGGGGCCCAAGCGAGCTCCCCCAAGGGATAACGCTCGCAACACGAACAGCTCAGCCGAGCAGCGCGCTACTCCTCCCAGTAAGCATCTGCAAGCAGCTTAAAGCAAATCTTCTTGACCGGCTGCGCGCCATCGCCCTGGAACTCGAGCGTGGGCATGTGAGGCTCGCCGGCAACAAACAGCGCAAACTTGTCGTCAGCAAGATCGCCGGCGATCGAGGCGTCGGAATCGACCAGATCGTAGTCGTCCTTCTCGTCAAACTCCTGAACCAGCGTCAGGCTGCCCGTGGCAACCTTAAAGGCCTCGCGACCCTCGACGTCGATCTGCAGGTCGTGATAGCGCTGATGCGTCTCATAGTGAGCCTCGGCTTCGGGACGCGTCGTGGGAGCCATGACGTTCGCAAAGACCTTGTCGCCCAGAATCGGATGGCTGCCGACCTCGAGCTTCGCCGGATCGTTCTCCTCGAGCCAGTCGATCAGCACGTCGAGGCCCTTGAGCATTCCACGGTACTCCTCGATATCGCCCAATGCACCGTAAATCATCTAAATCCCCTCTCGGATCGTTTCTTTGGCGGCTACTCGGCAAACGCATTACCGACGCTGTTGCCACCCACATGCGTCTCGACCAGGGTAAGGTCGGGATTGAACACGACAGTGTCGGCGTCGCGCCCCGGCATAATGCTACTGCACTTGTCGTCGACATGAGCTGGCAACCGATGCCGGGGCCGCAGCACAAGCTCCTACAGCTCGGTCACGACAACGCCGTTGTAAACCTCGTCCCAACGATCCATAACCAAGTGGCCAGTCATGGGATCCATGGCATTGAGCTTGCCGCAGGTGTTGGCGGTACGCAGCACCGTCTCGTCGTCGGCTCCGGCAGCAATCGCATGTGCGAAGCCGGCAATGGTCGAATCGCCAGAGCCCGTAGCGTTAACGGCGGGGATATCGGGGGTCTTGGCGCGGAACGCACGGCCGTTATGGAAACCAACGGAGCCGGCAGCGCCCATGGATACGACGACCCAGGGGATATCGGAGAAGCGGGCGTCAGAGGCGAGCGCGGAACGGAGCTCGTCCACATCGTCGGTGGTAAAGCTCGTGCCCAGAAGGCCGTTAATTTCGGTCAGGTTAGGCTTAACCAGCTCAGGCTTGACCTCGGACTTGAGCGCAGCCTCGAGCGAGGCGCCCGAGGTATCGAGCAGCACCTTGGCGCCGGCGTTCTCTGCAATGCCCGTGATCTTAGCGTAGTAGTCCGCCTCGACGCCGCGGGGCAGCGAACCCGAGATGGTAACGACATCGGCCTTGCTCGCAAGCTCGGCGAACTTGGCGGTAAAGGCATCGAGCTCCTCGGGGGCAATCGTCGGGCCGCTCTCGAGCAGCTCGGTCTGGTTGCCGGCGTGGAGGATGTTGAGACAAATGCGAGTCTCGCCCTTGATGGGCACAAAATCATTCTTAATGCCGTTAGCATCCATGAGCTCGGCCATATAGGCGCCCATATGACCACCAAGCAAGCCGGTTGCCACGACATCGTCGCCCAGCTGGCCCAGGACGCGGGCCACGTTGAGGCCCTTACCGCCGGCGGTCTTTTCGGGCGTCACGCGGTTGACGTCGTCGATAATGAGCTCATCGAGCTGATAGCGCGTATCGACGGACGGGTTCATCGTAACGGTGAGGATCATTTCTAGCTCCTTATCTCGCAGGCTCCTTATGCCTTGCAAAACGAATTGGCTACATGCGACTACAGAATCTCGATTGTGAACGAGCGCACGATGGTTTCTTTGGGCTTGGCGATAAGGCAGCCGCGCTTGTGCTCAAGCACGTCGTCCTCATCGGAGCAGGTCGAAAGACCGCCCCAGGGCTCAACTGCCACAAAATCACCCTCGGGCTTGCTCCACACAATGAGGTACGGGAAGCCCTCAATGCTCAGGCGAACACCCTTGTCCTCGCCCTTTTTGGAAAGCGTGACCTGACGGCTCTCGAGCACGTCAAAGATGGTCTCCGCAAAATCGAAGAGCTCATGTGACAGAGGCAGCGTCTTTCCCACCATGGGGTTCTTGGAGCGGTTGGTCACGTCAATCAAGCCAGTCGAGGGGACGGCAGCGCAAAGCTCAGCAGCCTCGTCTTTCTCAAAACGCAACTCGTAGTCCGTATAGGCCTCGCCCTCATCGAGCGGGCACCTAAAGCCGGGGTGTCCACCGATAAAGAAAGGCATGTCCTCGGTGCCCTCGTTGGTAACCTCATAGGAGACGCGCACGGCGGCGTCCTTGAGCGTATAGCGGGCGACAAGTTTAAACGGATACGGATAATCGCTCAGCAGCGCGGCGTTATCCTCGGATGCCAGGCACATAGCCAGCTCGTTTGTGCTTTGGCTCAACAGCTTCCACTCCTGCTTGCGTGCAAAGCCGTGGCGGGCGAGCTTCACATGATGCCCAGCAAACGTCATGGCGCTACCATTGCGCAAGCCTCCGCAAATCGGGAAGCAAATCGGTGCCTGGCCGGACCACACGGCGGGATCGCCCTGCCACAGATACTCGCGACCTCCAGCCTCAATCGAGGTAAACGAGCCGCCGGCCGTGGAGACCTTGATAGAAATCGAATCGTTGGAGAGAGCGTATTCCATTGCCCATCCTTTCGAACAACTGCTTTTTTGCTCGCAAGAACCCGTCTCGGCCCTGACCAAAGGACAAACCCGCACGTTCATCGATGCGTCCGGTATCCCAGCCATGCAACGGGGTACCATACAGACATTGATGCAATTACAGCTGAAAGGCCTTCTTATGCGAACCATCATCCTTTATGCCTCACGCCACCACGGCAATACGAAAAAGCTCGTGGACGCCATCGTCGAGGCGCACCCCGAAATCGATACCCTCGACGTGAAGTCACTCGGTAAAAACGAGTACCCCGACCTGCACGAATACCATCTGATCGGCGTCGCCACGGGCATTTATTACTCCGAGATCGACAAAGATATGGCGCGCGTGCTCACGAACGTGCTGCAGCCGCAGGACAAGGTATTTGGCCTAATGACCTACGGCGGCAAAAACAAGTGGTACGGCAAGGATATCGATGGCATCTGCCGCATGAGGCAGGCCATCTTTATGGGTGTCTACGGCTGCCCCGGCTTTGATACGTGGGGGCCGTTCAAACTCACCGGCGGTGTCCAAAAGGGACACCCGACCGCTGAGGAAATTAAGGGCGCCGTCGACTTCTTCGACAAGATCGAAGACGAGTATGGCGAGATCATCGTCGAAGAGTACGCCAAGCGCGAGAAGCGTCTTGCCTACGAAAAGGAGCATCCTGCAGGAGGTCTTGTGGCCGGCGTTAAGCGCACGGCAAAGAAGATCGCTAACAAGCTGTAACTGTTAAGGTGCTTTTGAGCGTTTAACCCATACGGCGGGTCCGAGCAGATTCGGGCCCGCCGTCTTTTTCTATCGTTACTCGGTAAAGGCGTTGCCGACGCTCTGGCCGCCAACATACGTCTCGACGAGGGTGAGCTCGTGGTCGAACACGACAAAGTCGGCGTCGCGACCCGGCATGATGCTGCCGCACTTATCCTCGATGTGCGCGGAGCGTGCCGGCACCTCGGTTGCCATGCGAATGGCGATATCGGCGCTGGCGATGCCCCAGTCGACGATGTTCTTGACGCCCTGGGCAAGCGTGAGCACCGAGCCGGCAATGCTCTTGCCGTCGGCGAGCCAGCACAGGTTGTCCTTCATGATGACGTCCATGCCACCACTGGTATAGCTGCCCTCGGGCATGCCGCCGCAACCCAGGCAGTCGGTGATGAGTACCGTATGCTGCCAGCCCTTTGCCTGCAGCAGCGCCTTGATGGCGGCAGGGTTCACGTGCTTGCCGTCACAGATGATCTCGGCGTAGGTCTCGGGCGTGGACATGGCAGCGCCCACGACACCGGGCTCACGGTGATGCAGTCCGCGCTGGCCGTTATAGGTATGCGTAAAGCAGCTGGCACCGGCGTTGATGGCGGCGATGCACTCATCGTAGGTGGCGTCGGAGTGACCGATACTGGTCACCACACCCTTGGCGTTCAGAGCAGCCGCATAAGCAGCGGCGCCATCGCGCTCGGCAGCCATGGCGCTCTTAACGATGCGACCGCCCGCAGCCTCCTGCCACTGATCGAAGACCTCCTCGGAGGGATCGATAAGATAAGCGGGGTTCTGCGCGCCCACGTGCTTCATGGTAAAGAAGGGCCCCTCCAGGTAGATGCCCTGAATGCGAGCACCGCAGAAATCGGGGCCGCGACCCTCGTCCGCCTGGGCGATGGCGGCGCAGGCATCCTTGATCTGCTCGACGCCATCGGTGAACGTCGTGGGCAGCCAGCTGGTGGTACCGCGACGGGCGAGCTCGGTTGAGCTGATATCGATGCCCTCGGGATCGTTATCGGTAGTTGAGTGGTTGTAGAAGCCATGGATGTGAGTATCGACCATACCCGGTGCGATCCACGATCCCGTGTAGTCCTTAATCTCGCAAGAGGGCTCGTCGGCCTGCCAGGCGCCAAAAACGCCATCCTCGACCATAAGATAGCCGCCCAGTTGCGGGCCTGCCGGCAAGAAGAACTTGTCAGCCTTAATTGCGTACGTGCTCATATGCACTCCTCGCTTCTAAAGCAGTTGACTGTGGTAATGCTTATACCCAGCTCACGTAAAACAAAAAGCGCCCGCCCGCCGTTATGAGCGGACGGGCGCCCTTACAGGGGGACGCGATTAAGCGGTGAAGGGGTGAATCGTCACGCCCTTAACCACGCGGTTGACCGTGCCGGTGGGGCTCGGCGTATCGGGCGTGTTGCCCACGCGGACGGAGTTGAGCAGGCTGATAGCCTGGGCAAACATCACGAACGGCAGAGCAAGGTAACCCTCGGGAAGTGCCTCGTAGCCCTTAAAGGTGAAGGACTCACCCTCATAGACGGTGGCACCTTCCTGCTGAACGGCGATGGTGTGCTGAGCGATCTCGTCGCCACCGATCTCGTTGAGGATGTCGATGTCGTACTGACGGGTGTAGGCGTCGTTGTTGACGAACACGAAGACGAGCGTCTTATCGTCGACGAAGGACTTAGGTCCGTGACGATAGCCCATGGAGGTGTCGTAGGAAGTAGCGACCAGACCGTGAGCGAGCTCGAGGATCTTGAGCTGGCTCTCCTGAGCAAGGCCACCGAAGGAGCCAGAACCCAAGTAGGTCACGCGGTTGAAATCGCCAGCCAGGTAATCGGCGATCTCGGGCTCACGGGAGATGACCTCCTCGCCCATCTTGGCAATCGTCTCGACCCACTCGGCCTTCTGCTCGTCAGAGGCAGTGTCGAAAATAAGGGTGGAGAGCAGGGTCATGCAGGAATAAGAACCGGTCATGGCGAAGCCCTTGTCGTTGGCGCGCGGAATGAGCAGCGTCAGCGCATTGGGATCATCGGCAGACTCGACGGCAAGCTTGCCCTCGGGAGCGCAGGTGATGTTGAGGAACTTGACGTTGTGGACGAGCTCCTTGGCAACGGCAACGGCGGCAAGGCTCTCGGGGCTGTTGCCAGAGCGGGCAAAGGAAACCACGAGCGTGGGATCCTCGGCGCGCAGGAAGTCGCGCGGGGCGCTCACGATGTCGGTCGTGGCGATGGGCTTAAAGTCGTAGAGATCAGTGTTGCCAGCGTGACGCAGGTACGGGGCGCAGGTATCGCCAACGTAGTCGGACGTACCGGCACCGGTGAAGACAACGGACAGACGACCCTCGCCCATAGCGCGAGCCTCGGCCAGGAAGGCCTCGATGGCCTCCTTGTTCTCGCGATAGATGTTGAGCGTATCACGCCAAAGCTCGGGCTGCTGAGCAATCTCGGCCGTGGTGATCTGGGCGCCGAGCTCGGTGAGCTCCTCGACACTCTTCTCGAACATTTCTAATACCTCTCTCTAGAAGTAATCCTCTGACGTGCAATTATACACTTCGGTTGGTTATCTGGTAGTAACCAGTTAAATGCAAAGAATCACCATATGGAAACGATGCAAGCACTAGTTACTGCGCTGGTGGTAAACCTTGTATTTAAACTGATCGGCACGAGCAACCGAAAGTGTGTACTCCACTACCTCGTTTGACTCGTTATACGTAGTCCTGACCAAATCGAGCACAGGCGAGCCCTCGACAATTCCCAAAAGGTGGGCATCGGTGGGACGGGCTATGCTCGCATAGAACTCCTCTTCGGCCACGCGAATCTTTTGCTGAAAGTCCTGCTCAATCACATCGTAAAGCGGCTTACGCTCCAGCAGCGGTCGCTTTAGGGACAGAAATTGACGAACCGGTAGATAGCTGCGTTCGACCATCATGGGCATGTTGTCGGCAGAGCGAAGACGCTTGAGCTTAAAAATGCGATCACCGATGCGCAATCCCATATGCTCGGCCAGATTCTTATCGGCCTCCATCTCGCAAAACTCGAGAATCGTGGTCTCGGGTTCTCGACCCATCGCGCGCATCTGCTCGGTAAAGCTGTAGGACTGCATAAGATTGGTTGCTTTTGCCGAACGGTCGGTCACAAAGGTACCGCGACCGTGCTGCCGAACCACCAGTCCTAAACGCTCCAGTTCCTGCAGAGCCAGGCGTACCGTAGTGCGCGAGAGACCATAGCGCTCCGAAAGTTCGCGCTCGGAAGGAATCATGTCACCGGCGCGATATTCATGGTCAATCTTTTCGGTCAGAATATCGACCAGCTGATCGTACAGCGGTTGCTTACGCGCTCCGATCGCCATCCTATCCTCCCTTTTGCTCGAATTCGGCTAACTACCTAGGGTGTTATGCATTATCTGTCTGCCACACCCGAATCATTAAGAAAACAAAAGCCGCGCGCTCTTTCGAGCACGCGGCTTTTAACATACACATGGCTTAAGGGGTCGGGGTGTGAGCCGCGTAGGGACACACCCCTCAAGCTAGAGCCTTACCAGATGCTCGGCCAGAGACCAAGCGGGCCAGCGCCCAGGATGCCAAGGACGAAGAGCAGGAGAATGCCCTTGGTCGGGGTCCAGCTGTGCTTAGCGAACATGTAGTAAAGCAGCAGCGTAAGCATAAGCGGGACGAGCTTCGGGACGATGGTGTTGAGGGTGTCGGCAACAGAGAAGTTGACCGGATCCTCGGTAACGGTGCCGTAGGTCACGGACTCCATGCCGTTACCCAGATCGGTGACGCCGCACTCGACAGCGTTGCCGTCGGCATCGGAAGCGGTAAGGGCGTTGCCGTCCTTATCGGTCATGGCGATGGTACCGGCCTCAGCGGTCTCGGTATCGATGCCCTCCATACCGGTGAAGTTCTCGGCCTCCTTCTCGGAGACGATCACGGTAGTAGCGGAGAGACCACGGGTGGTGCCGTTGGGGATCTGGAGGTTGATCTGGGTGCCACCCATGGTGACGACCAGGCAACCGACGACGAAGACGCCCATGATGGAAGCGGCACGCGTGAAGGCCTGCATGTTGGCGGTCAGAGCGTCAATAGCGCTGGTGCCAAGCTTGTAGGACCAGTTCATGAGCCAGAAGCGCAGAGCGAACTGGACGACGTTGAAGATCACCAGGAAGATGATCGGTGCAGCGGCGTTGCCGTTGATGGCCATGTTGGAGGTGATGCCGGCCGTGATAGGCACGAGCGTCAGCCAGAACAGGGCGTCACCGATACCACCGAGCGGGCCCATTGCGGCGACGCGGACGGCGCGGATCGTGGGGATGTCAACCTTGTTCTGCTCGAGCGAAAGCACGATGCCCATAACAAAGGTGACAAGGAACGGGTGGGTGTTGAAGAACTCCAGGTTGTGGCTCATGGAAGCCGCGAGGTCGTTCTTGTTGGTGTGGATCTTCTCCAGACCGGGGATGATGGAGTAAAGCCAGCCAGCGGCCTGCATGCGCTCGTAGTTGAACGATGCCTGCAGGAAGCAGGAGCGCCAAGC
Source organism: Collinsella sp. CLA-ER-H9 (assembly GCF_040092295.1). NCBI lineage: Bacteria > Bacillati > Actinomycetota > Coriobacteriia > Coriobacteriales > Coriobacteriaceae > Collinsella > Collinsella sp. CLA-ER-H9. The sequence goes on along the minus strand of NZ_JBBNLV010000007.1, from coordinate 94,487 downwards.
CATCTTGTTGAGGGTCTTCTGGTCGAGCTGCGGAGCAGGAGTGAGATCCTCGTAGTGCTCCGGGATCACATACTCATTAGATGCCATCTTCGAAGTCACCTCCGTCAGAAACAGCTGCACCCTTCAGCTCGGTCTGCTGCTGGAAGTCCCAGAAAGCGATGCCGAAGCCGATGAGAGCGAGGATGAGCAGAGCAGGGGTTGCCAGCGAATCGTTGGCAACGGTGATGAGCGCGAGGCCAAAGCCCATGAGGAAGAAGCCCCACATATCGCGGTTCATCATAACCTTGAGCAGGACGGCGAAGCCGACGAAGCGCATCATGCCGCCTGCAGCGGAGAGACCGGTCTGCAGCCAAGTCGGGATGGCAGAAGCGATGGTCTGACCGATGGTAGCGCCAGCGATGAAGAACAGGGTGACGACGACAGCGAAGATCAGGCCGAGCAGAGCCATGGCGAAGTAGTTCAGGCGCTCGATGCCCTTGGTGTCCGCGTTGTGAGCCATGTTATCGGCCGTGGACATAAGCGGGGACATAAGCGTGAAGACCAGGGTAACGCCAAGCTGGCCAAGCAGAGCGAACGGAATGGCGAGGCCGACTGCCGCGTTGGGCTCGAGGCCCGTGGCGATAGCGAGAATGGCTGCCATGATGCCGCCGATGACGGCGTTAGGCGGCTGAGCGCCTCCGATCGGCATGTTGCCGATCGTCATGAGCTGATAGGTACCACCCACGAGAAGACCGGTGTTAAGGTCGCCAAGGATAAGACCGATGACGGCGCCGGTGACGATGGGCTGATAGAGAGACTCGAGGAAGTCAAACTGGTCGATTGCCGCGATGAACGTGACGACGAAGACCAGAGCGATCTGGATGATCGAGTATTCCATCTTGCTCCTCCTTTCAAAATGTATGTACGCACTTTGGATTTCACGTACAGAACGTCAGGGTTTCACTCCTGACAACGTGGATCACGAGGATTACGAGAAGAGCTTGCTCGTGTCCTCAACAGGCGTGCTCGGAACGCGCCTGATCTCCAACTCCACCCCCAATTCCTGCAGCTCTTTAAACGCAGCGACATCCTCGTCGTTAACTGCGACGGAGGTGGCGACTTGGCGCTTTCCTTCCGACATGTGCATGTTGCCGATGTTTACCTTCTTTATAGGCACACCGCCCTTGACGAGCGTAAGCACGTCTTCCGGTGTTTCGGCCACGATGAAGATCTTCTGGCGCGGGCTCGCCTTGCCAATGACGTCGATGGTCTTCTGCAGAGAGAAGAAACGCGTAGCGACGCCGGCGGGAGCGGCCATCTTCATGAGGTTCTGGCGCATGGTGTTGGACGCCACGTCGTCGTTGGCGACGAGGATGAGGTTGGAGCCCAGGGTGGAGTTCCACTGGGTGGCAACCTGACCATGAACCAGTCGGTTATCGATGCGGGTAAGAAGAATGTTGGGTTCTGCCATGTTGATCAGCTTCCTTTCGTTATTTGCTGACGACAGTTACTTGATCTCCTGAATCGCGTAACGCGAAACATCTACGACGGCTCCGGATCGGACTTTGATCTGGACCTTCTCGCCTTCGATGCCTTTGACGGTTCCGTAGATACCGCCGGCGAAAAGAACCTCTTGACCCGGCTTGAGCTCGGTGTGCAGCTCCTTGAAGTACTTCTGCTTCTTCTTCATGTTGATTTGCGACCAGATGGTGTAAATCAAGCCCATGATGACAAGCAGGCCTAAAAGGGCGACCGAGGAGCTCAGGACGTTGGCTCCGAAATCGGCCATTAGATGCCGTCCTCGTCGCCGAAGATATCCTCTTCCTCGGAGCCGGCAACGGATGCGACCGTCTGGGCGGTGACGCCCGTCTGTCCAACGGTCACGGCCTGCTCGCCAAGCTCGGCGAGCGTGGCATTGCCTCGGAGGAACAGAAGCTCAATAACCATGGGAAGGTTGGTGCCAGTCAGAACCTCGACGTTGTCGACATCCTGGGCAATCATCATCGACTGGTTGAACGGGGTGCCGCCAAGCAGGTCGGTAAAGACGAGCACGCCATCGCACTCCTCGCGCATGGCGGTAATAGCGGCGCGGAGATCCTCACCGTAGGATGCGGCCTGGTCGCCCTCAAAAGGAACGACGGTAAAAGCAGGCTGGTCGCCGGCAACCATCGCGATAGCGCTTGCAAGGCCGGGTGCGAACTGTCCATGACCGGTAAGAATAAAGCCAACCATTCAAATTTCCCTTCCGAAGGTGTGTACAATCTGAGTCCGATGATTTTCGGAAGCCAGCGGGCGCTCGCCCTTAAAGCTTCTTGGAAAGCGTTCTTTGAAGACCAGTGGTTTCTAAACTGGTAGTAACCACGTGACGTGTTCTTGTCACTATATCACCCCAGAAGAGGTCGCTTTCCTTGATTCATACGGTAAAACGTTTTTGCACCGCTCACGGTGATAAATCGACCGTTTACCGGTCGTTAACACTTCTACCTGCTGTTTTGAAACCGTTTCGAAATGCTTTGGCAAAAGATCGGATCTTTTCCTGTGTCTAAACAACGCAGGGCGGCTAAAAATAGCGTGAAGAAAAATTGCAGGTCATTGTGAAGATATGTGAATTGGTCTTTTTGACTTAATACCAGTTAGAACCAGTTTTGAGATTATCGGTGAACGGTAGTTTTCGACCGTTCACCGGTTACTTGCAATCGTTTGCAGTTGTTTTCCCAGATGAATTAGGGAAGCGCGATGGAGCGCTTGCGCGATCACGGGAAGTTTTTGGCATTTGTCCTCATCCCCCGAACGCCAAACTCCGGCATCCAAAATGAGCTAATAGCTCACGCTAATCGTTTTCAATCATTACTTACTCAGGATACGTAATTATTTATCGTTTATCGTTAATTTTGATATGATACAAGTATCATCCAAAACGCCGATTGGAGAGGTTATGGTCCACCGAAACGCATCTATATCGAATGAAACCATCAGCCGCGAACAGACGATAGCCAAACTGAGGAAGCTCGCTCGCATCTGCAAATGGGCCACAATCTGCATTACCACAGCGCTCGCTCTGGGACTCCTCGCAGTCATTGCGATTGACCTTCTACTTATATTGCCCGGCCTCTCCCAAGGGTCGTGCCTCCAATCCGTAGAACTTCAAGCCGGCGAAGGGCCGTGCCTGGCTATTGTCGGTACCGATGCGCAGGCCCCACTTATGCTCGTCGCACACGATGGCCACACTGCCATAGGGAGCCTCTTGATAACATGCCTCGCGCTTACCATCGCGATAAGCGTGCGCAGGCTTTTCTTCAACATTGAAAAGGAAGGCAGGCCCTTTGACCTTGAATGTAACCAGACACTTCGTCGAGTAGGACATTTATTCCTTATCGGCGGCGTTGCCGTGAGGCTTCTTGGTGCCGTAATCACGGGAATGATACTCTTAGGATTTGGCGGCAGCTTTACGGATGCGTTCGCCGGCCAGTTATTCGAGCCCTCCATGCTCTTTGCAGGCCTGATTATTTGCCTGATTGCCAGCATCTTCCGCTACGGGTATATCCTGCAAAAACAAGATGACGAGTTGCTCTAGGAGGAATCCATGATTATTCTGCGGCTTGACCGCATGCTCGCCGAACGCAAGATCTCATCCAAAGAGCTTGCGGAACGCGTGGGCATCTCCCAGGTCAATATGTCACGCATTAAGACGGGCAAGGTTTCTGCCATACGTTTTTCAACTCTTGACGCGATATGTCGGGCACTCGACTGCCAACCGGGCGATGTACTGGAATATATGCCTGACGATGAAGCCGATAACCTTTTTGGACGTAAAGATTGATAGGCATAATTTAGCCACCAGCGCCTAAACGCAAATAGCCCGCTAGAACAACATCCGTTCTAGCGGGCTTATTCAGATATTTCGGTTACGCGCTCGGCGGCTCAGACAGATCTTTATGCAAACAGACCATAGATGCTGATGTTGGCCTTGGCATACAGGCCGTTAGCATACTCGGTCCACTTGGAGCTGGCGCTCGAAGCCTGCGAAGAGTACTGCTGGTAGGCGGTGTAATAGGCGGTCATGGCCTGCTTGTAGGTAGCGCTATCAGCCGTAAAGGCATCGTCAGCGAAGGCCTTAGCGTAGGTGCTATCGGCGTCCTTCCAGGTGCCCTTTTCGCTATCCCACTCGTCGCCGGCAAGTTTGATGATGTAATCGGCGTAGTCCTTGCTCGCGGTCTCCTCGTTGCCGTCAGCAGGCTCGGTCGGGGCGGTCAGCATGCTTGCGGAGCTATCGCCCACCTTCTTCTTGTAGAGCTTCTGCAGCGTCGCGGACTGGCGGACGATCTGCTTGGCCTGGTCCTTGGACACGCCATACTGCGTGGCCATGGTCTTGTAGTCCGAAGTGCCGATGGATTCCTCGGCGTACTGCTTCATCTCCTTAGAGGAGACGGTAATGCCCTCGTCCTCGGCAGCGTCGAGCAGGATCTTGTTGCGCACGTAGGACAGGATGACGTCGGCAGAAGGAGCGGTGTAGTTGCCATCGCTATCCTTGACGGTGTCGAGGCTGTACTGGCTCTCGATGGCCTCGCGCGCGGTGATGTCGCTCTTCTTGCCGTTGTAGCTATAGCTTGCCACGGTCGAATCGAGCTGGTCCTCGGTCAGGGTCGACGAGCCGACACCCTTGCCGCCAAAGCCGCCATTGCCAATAAAGAAGCCGACCACGGCGGCGATCACGACGGCAACCACAAAGGCGGCAATCATCGTCTTCTTGTGCCTGGATGCATGGTCGTCTTCATCGGAACCCAGAATATCGTCGTCCTCATCCTGGGCCTCGGGCATCAGATTCTCGTCAGCGGCATCCGCGGCAATCTGAGCCTCCAGTCGGGCGTCCTCCTCCTCGGCCGTCGTGCCGGCGGCAATGTGCTCGGCAGACGTACCGGCGACCAGATCGATCTTCTCGTCCTCGTCACCGTCGGGGCCTTCGCCGCGCTCGATGATCTGGATGCCGTCGATCTCGTCCTTCTCGTCCTTCTTTTGAATCAGACCCATATCAGTTACTCCTTGTTAGGAAACATAGTCTTCAATAGAATACGCCCGACAGAGTGCCGGGCGTATTGATTCTTAGGTTATACGCAAACACTTAAGTACTATTTAGGCGTTTGCAGCCTGCATGTCTTAGGCCAGGTGCGCGATAACGGCATCGGCAAAGGCCTGCGTGCCCACGGCGCCCTCGACGGAGCCGGTCTGGGCACGACGCACGTCGCCGGTAACCTGCTTACCCTCGTCGAGCGTGGCGGACACGGCGGCGCGGATACGATTGGCCGCATCGTTCTCGCCCAGATGATCGAGCATCATAGCCGCAGACAGAATCTCGGCCGTGGGGTTGGCGATATCCTGGCCAGCGATATCGGGCGCGGAGCCATGCGTTGCCTCGAAGATGGCGCAGTCGGCACCGATGTTGGAGCCGGGGGCCATACCCAGGCCACCTACCAGGCCGGCGCACAGGTCGCTGACGATATCGCCGTACAGGTTGGGCAGCACCAGGACATCGAAGTCGTTGGGGTTCTGGACCAGGCCCATGCAGGTGGCGTCGACGATCTTGTCGTTGAACTCAATATCGGGATAGTTGGCGGCCACCTCGCGCGCAACGCGCAGGAACAGGCCATCGGTCGCCTTCATAATGTTGGCCTTGTGCACGGCCGTCACCTTTTTACGGCCGCAGCGGCGGGCGTACTCAAAGGCGTACTCCACAATGCGGCGGCTCTTGGCGATGGAGATGGGCTTAATTGAGATGGCGGAATCGGCGGCGAAGGTCTTCTGACCCGAGCGCTCGACAAGCTGTGAGAGCTCCTCGACCTCGGCAGCGCCCTCATCGAACTCGATCCCGGCGTAGAGGTCCTCGGTGTTCTCACGCACGATGACCAGGTCGACGTCGCGGAAGCGCGAGCCGTCGCCCGGCTGCGACAGGCAGGGGCGCACGCAGGCGTACAGGTCGAAGTGCTTGCGCAGGGCCACGTTAACGCTGCGGAAACCCGTGCCGACCGGCGTGGTGATGGGGCCCTTGATGGCAACCTTGGTCTCGGCGACCGCATCGAGCACGTGCTGGGGCAGCGGCGTGCCAAACTCGTCCATGACGCCGGCACCTGCCTCCTGGACGTTCCAGTTGATCTGGACACCGGTGGCCTCGACCACGCGGCGCATGGCCTGCGTAATCTCGGGACCGATACCGTCACCGGGAATCAGGACTACATCGTGCGCCATAATCTGTTACTCCTCGTCTTCGGCGTCGTCAGATTTTTTAACGCTAGCACGCTTCTTCTTTTTGGAGAGATCCAGGCCAAAACGTTTAACAAGCATTTCGCAAATCTCGCTCGAACGGGCCTTGAGATAGCTGCCCTTGCCGTTCTCGGCGTCGAACTTAAGGCGCAGCGCAAGCTTCTCGGCGACCTCGGCGTCGATCTCGCCCTGGCCAAACTCGTACAGGCAACCGAGCATATCGCGATACTCAAGGTCGCCGTGGTAGCACTGGATGGCCTCGTCCAGGATGGGCCAAGCCTCGCGCGAACGCTCGACGCTCGTGGCGCCCCACACGCACAGCAGGCGGAAGGCGGCATAGCGCAGCGTGGAGGAAATCTCGTCGAACAGCGCGGTCTCGGCGCCCTCAAAGGCATCGCCCAGCTGCTCGGGGCAAGTGGTGGCGAGCGCCGTCAGGGCATCGAGGGCCTCCCAGCGGGTCTGAGCCTCGGGGCGATCGAGCGCCTCGATCAGCGCGGGCACACAGGGCACGACGCGCTGCGGATCGCGCTCGGCAAGCAGGTGCAGCACGCGGGCGGCAAACTGGCGGATACGGCGCGTGGGGCAGCCGAGCTCCTTGACCAGGCGGTCGACGGCGTTCTCGTTCTCCTCTGCCAGCTGGAGCTGTGCCAGCTCCTCGTCGGTGAGCTGTTCGTCTTTGTTTTCTGCCATAGTTACCTCTTTTTACTATTTCTTAGCGTGCTTGCCAGCACCTTTGCTGTCATCGGTGACCGAGATGAGCTGTCGGTCGGCCGCGCCATTGCGACGCGCGCGGCGGCGCTCCTCGGCGTCGCCCGCGTCGGCGGCGGCGCGGTGAGCCTTGTTGACGTTAAAGACCTCGTCGTGCTTGCGCCACGGGCCGACGGATTCGCCAAAGCTCATTTTAAGGCCGGCGATAAAGCCGCCGAGCCAGCCGATCGGCGCAAACTGCACTAGCGGGAACAGCGAGAACACCCAGGTCAGCAGGATGACTGCCGCCGCTCCCGCAAAGTTGGCAATCCAGTAGTCACGCTTGGTGATGACGCGCTTTTCGCACGCCCACTGGCCGCACAAAAAGCCGATGTAGATCGCAAAGAGAAAGAGCACCAGCGCAAGCACCACGAACGTCCAGCTCATGGGCGCTACTCCCCGTGATGGTGGCCGCAGCAGCACTCGTGGCCGTCGTCATGGCCGTGGCCGCCGCAGCACTCGTGGTCCTCGCCATGGTGGTGGCCACAACCGCACTCGTGGTCGTCGCCATGTTCGCCGCAACCGCAGCCTTCCTCGTGAGCACCATGCTCCTCGGGACGATACTGCGACCAGTCAAGACCGGCGGCGATGGCGTCGGCCTCCTCCTTGTAGAGCACCGTGATGGCCTGGGTGCCCAGCTTGGCGCCACCGATGGCATCGAGCATGTCGTAGAGCGTAAAGGCCACGTCGGCGCCGGGCAGCGCAAGCTCGCGGTCGTCGGCATAGGCGAGCGCCAAGCGCAGGTCCTTGATGAAGTGCTCGACCATAAAGCCGGGCTTGTAATCGCCGTCGAGCGCCTTGGGCGCCAGACTCTCCATGGCGCCGGACTTGCCGGTGCCGCCCAGAATCATCTGACGGGTCTTCTCCAGATCGAGGCCGCTCAGCTCGGCAAACGCCAGCGCATCGGCCATGCCGACCATGCAGGCGCCCAGCGACACCTGGTTGGCGAGCTTGGCAGCCTGGCCCTTGCCGGCGCCGTCGAAGCAGCAGATGGTTGCCGCAAAGGTGGAAAGGATATCGCGGACCGGGGCAATGTCGTTCTCGGTAGCGCCCACGATAGCCGTAAGCGTGCCGGCGATAGCACCCGACTCGCCGCCGGTGACGGGGCAGTCAAACGCCATGCGGCCGGAAACCTGGGCGGCCTCGGCAATGTCGCGCGCCAGCTCGGGCGAGCTCGTGGTGAGGTCGATCAGGACCGCGCCGGGCTTAGTGCACGCGAGCAGGCCGTCGCCCGCCAGGTAGAGCTCCTCGACCTCGGAGGGATAGCCCACCATGGTAAAGACGACGTCGGCGTTCGCCGCGGCATCTGCCGGCGTATCGGCCCAGACGGCACCGCGCTCAACGAGCGCTGCAGCCTTGGACTTGGTGCGGTTGTTGACCGTGACGGGATAGCCAGCGTCCAGAATGTGGCCGGCGATGGGGGCACCCATAATTCCGGTGCCGATGAATGCGACGGAGAGCTTGTTTGCCATGAAACCTTTCCTTTTGGGTTGGGTGTTGTTACCAGGTTGAATACTCGGTGCCAGCGTTTGGGCTGTGAGTCGAGGGCGATTACGGACGCAGCGCTTGCCTACTGACCGCGCACGCGGCGGGCGATACGGTCGGAAAGCGACGCCTTGTCGGCGCGGTTCTTACCCCAAAACGCGCAGCCCACCATGCCGGGGCCCACGTGCGAGCCGATGGTGGGACCCACGGAGCCGCGAATGATCGTGACGTCGGCGCAACCCTCCTCCTTGCGGATGGCGGCTTCGAGCCAGTCACCATCCTTTTCGGCATCGGCCGTCATGATGGCGATGGGCATGGTGCGATCGGGCACGTAGTTCTCGCGGAACGACTTGAGGATGGACTTGAGCGCCTTCTTGCGGCCGCGGTTGACGCCGATCAGCGACAGCGAGCCGGCCAGGTCGTAGGAGAGCTCGGGCTTGACGTCGAGCTTTGCCGTGAGCTGCGCCGCCGCGGGAGGAATGCGGCCGCCGGCAGCCAGTGCGTCGAAGCTCTCGAGCGTAAAGTAGCCGTGCACGTAGGTCTTTGCCTCGTTTGCCCAATCGACCAGCTGCTTGGCGGTCAGTCCCGCCGAACGCTGGCGCACGGCCTCGAGCGCCAAGAGCGCACCGGTCGCGCAGGGCAGAGCGTTGTCGACCACGTAGAGCTCAAAGTTGGGATACTCGGCGCGCACGACATCTGCCGCCTGGCACGCGGAGTTGTAGCTCGACGACAGCGCCGAGGTAAAGCACAGGTAGACCGTGGGCGTGCCCTCTTTGGCGCACTCGGTAAAAAACTCGATATAGCGACCGAGCGACACAGCCGAGGTGGACACGCGGGCACCGGCGCGCATGCGGTCGTAGAACTCCTTAGGGCTCATGCTCGACCAGATGTCGTCTGTGCGCTCCTCGCCATCGATAATGAAAGGGAAACCCAGGATATCGACATCGAGGTTCGCGGCGACCTCGGGGCTAAAGTCGCAGCAGGTATCGACGACGATGCGGCAACGGTTCGAATGACCGGCGGATGCGGCCTTGTCCATCAAAGCGACTCCTTACGTAAAAAGGCGGCCACCCGCATGGGATGGCCGCCAACCGTTAACTCATGCAAGTTAACGTATTTTACTCGTCAAGTGTTTCGATGCGGGGCTTGATGATGCCATATCCACCATTCTTACGGTGATACACCACATTGATGAGACCGGTCGTCGCGTTCTCGAACACGTAGAAGTCGTGGCCCAGCAAATCGGTCTGCACCAGCGCCTGCTCCTCGGTCATCGGGGTGACATCGATGACCTTCTCGCGGACGAGCAGGTCGTCGTCCTCCTCGGGCAGCAGCAGGTCGGCCAGATCCTCAACGCGCTCGACCGGCGCGACATCCGCGGCACTGGCACCACCCTGGCGGTTGTCCACGACCTTGGTCTTGAACTTGCGCAGCTGGCGGGTGACCTTATCGGCGGAGAGGTCGATGGCAGCATACATATCTGCGCCGTGCTCGGCAACGCGAATCACCGAACCGCGGGCACGAGCCGTGACCTCGACGATTGCCGGGTTGGGGTTCGAGGGGTTCTTCTCATAACGAAGCACGACGTCGACTGTCATGGGCTCGATGTCGAAAACCTTGAGCGCCTCGCCGATTTTCTCATCCACATGCGCACGCAGAGCATCGGTTACCGTCGTCTTGCGTCCAGAAACCTTGATATCCATACGTGGCTCCAATCTGCCTCGGGGACTTACTGTACTGGCTATGTACCCATTGCCGTGCATTTAATCACGCGAATTCCCAAAGACCCGAATAACGACTGCTTGATACCGCATACCGAAGTCTCGCACTTTTCCGTGACAAAGTGCGCTATAGGAGGGCGTCGGCAAAGCTAGTTTTTTTCCTGGAAATCAGCTTTTACCTGCCGTTTTTACCAAAATAGAAAAGCCGGGCTCCCTTATTGGGGAGACCCGGCCATGCGTGTTGAAACCGTGAAGAAGCGCCTTGTTCAGCGTGTGGCAGGCGCCACCCCTACCAATAACTAGCTATTGAGCTTGTTGATGTCATCGTCGGTGATGGTGCCCTCCTGGCTAGACGACGGGCCGTCGCTGTTGTTATCAGAGGCGTCGTCATCGGAGGACTCGGTCTCGTTGGACGTGGAGTCGGATGCCTGCACATTGGCCCCCGAAACGGTCTTGGCGGTAAGGTCATAGGGCATCTGTCCGTACCAGACGCAGTGGACTGCCTCGAGCGTGCCATCGACCGTGATGCCATCGAGGGCATCGCTCACGGCACGGCACAGCTCATCATTAGAGCTAAGACCTGCGACGCCAAGCGTGGAGGGCGCCTCGAGCGTACCGACATAGGAGATCTGGCTCATCAGACGCGCGAGGTAGCCACCAGCCGTGGAATCACAGATCACGTAATCGACCTCGCCCGACTCGAGCGCCTCAAAGCACTCATTGATGTTGGAAAAGGTCTTTTGGTTGGCGGTGATGCTTTGCTTGGCGAGCGCCTCCTGCGAGGCCGAGGAGGTCTGAACGCCCAGGGTAGCGGTGTTAAGCGTTTCGGTGGAAACGCTCAGCGACTCGCCGTCACTGCTCTTGCCGAATACGGCGGCGGCATCGTACAGACAGGTGCCAAGCGAGCTGATGTCGCCGCCCGCAGACTTGATGTCGCCAATGAAGATGTCCGCCTTTTTATCGCTGAGCGCGGAATCGGCCGAGGACGCATCGACAAAGGCGACCTTGAGACCCATGCGGCATGCGAGGGCACGAGCGGCATCGACCGCATAGCCCGTGAGGTTTCCGTCGGCATCCTGCATGGCCTGCGGTGCATCGGACGTATCGAGGGCGACCGTCAGGGTTCCCGGCGTGACCAGGGCATCGTCCGATACCGTGGGGGTAACGGTCTCGCGCTCGATCTGGTCGATCGTGGGCGTCGTGAACGTGGACAGTGGATTGAACGCGCATCCGCTCAGGCCCAAAACGGCAATGACCGCCGCGGCCCCAGCACCTAACCGAGCCGCATGCATCAAGCTGCCCCTCACCATGTCCACTACCCTGCCTTCTGTGTCGTATACGATCCGTGCCCCGCACGGAATATCGGGTTGTTCCCACCAGCTGACCTGGTATTTGACCCCACACTTGCGCACCGGGGCGTTTGCTCGGGAGGCCGCAGCCACCTTCACGACTGGCCCGCTCGCCCGCGAGGCGGTATTGCCCCAAAGAAAGTAGAACGGACGGTGCGGCTTACATCTAGGACGCGCCATGATCGCGCCGCGCGCACGCGGTCGCTTACGTGGATCCCTTTGACCGCGTCTGTCTTGGACTAGGATGGGCATTTCGTCCGTCCGCAACCACAGCCTGGCAGGAACGTAGCGCATTATAGCTAAGTTCAAGCTATAGTTTAAGGTTAGGGACGTTATTCGCATCGCGAGCACAGATTTCGCAGGTCGGGGCGGACCATTCGTGCCCCCATGAAGCCCGGAGCTCCCCCACGGGGAGCCCCGGGGCACCCGTCTCAGGGTGCCGTGTGCAAAAAACGGCAAATATGAGTACTGCTACCAATTTAGTAGCAGCGTATTTCCGCCCCACGAGCCCTTTTTGAGTTCCGCACAGCCCGCTTGGCGCCAAGATATTCCACATTCGTTTATTATCTCTTCGCTGAATCCAGTTTTTCGGCCCAAGTTTCTTTATTTTTGCTGTCACTAATCTAGTAACAGTACTCATATTTGCCGTTTTTTGCACATGGCATATAAACAGACCCCCTATAAAGCCATAGTTTTACGCCGGCTTGAGCCCAAAGCACGCTCGGAGCGTATTCAGCAGAGCATCTTGCCTCTTTCGACGAGCCTCTACACGATTCTGATATCGTTTACCCATACGCTGGTGGATGCGCCATGCGAGCGCTTCCATCGCTTCCATGTCGCAGAGCATCTCGTTGTTGACCGTCGCGACCTCGATTCCCATGGACGCCAAACCCGTATTGCGTTTTTCATCGTGAATGCGCCCGCCGCGAGACGAATGGCCCTGCTCACCGTTGTATTCCAGGTCAAACCGAGCTGCTTCCTGATAGGCATCGCAAACCGCATACGGCATCCCCGAGATCGCCTGCGCACGGTCGTTGAACTCGATCTTGTGGTCGGTCTTAAAGGGACCGCAGGCAAATCCGCCATAAGAAAACGGAAGCGAAAACATGGCAAGCATGATGCATTCCATGGGTGAGCGCAGGTTTTCCGACAGAAAGGGGCACAGCCGCCGCAGCTGCTTGGCCGCGCTCCCCTTGCATGCCGCAAGGTAATCTGCCAGGCGATCGGGCGTCAGCACTGGCTCGACCTCAAAGTAGCCCACATCTGACGGCTGGTCCTTATCCTTTGCAAGCCTGTTCACGGTAGGCGAGCTGTAAGGGGGCAGATACTGCCCGCGATCGCTCAGCGAAATCTTGGAGCACAGCTCCTGGGCCAGGGCAAATGCCTGGATACAGCCGACTTCGCGCGCAACGGCGGCACAGAGGGCCTCGGGAGACAAGCTGTACACTCCCGGCTCCACCTCCAAAATCGAGGCGTCCGGCAGGTCTGTAGAACAAACGGACCAGCTTGCACCAGGCATGCGGCGACGCTGCTTCGCCGACCCCACCAGCAGGCACAAGTCTTCTTGGACCTCGCCACTCACGGCCCCGATCCGCACCAAATCGGGAAGATAAATGTCCTCGGCCGAGGGAGACGATGTATGCAGCACACGGCGCTCTTCATCGGGATCGAGGTCTCTCCAGCTGATGTAACCCATTTGTCGGCGCTCGGCGCGCATCATGCGCAGCGCCGAGGCACCGGTCAGGACTACGGAGGCCGCCAGTTGCTCGCTTGTCGGCTCGATGCGCCGCGCTATCTTCACTGCCACAAAACCACCCCCTACCAAACGCGTGCGATAGCGAGGCCATCGACTGCTGCGGCGCCGGCACGCTTGAGCTCCGCCGAGGCTGCTGCCATGGTCGCGCCCGTGGTAATGACATCATCGATGAGCAGCAGACGGCGGCCGCGCACATCCTCGACCGTCTCGTACATGCCCCGGGCATGCTCCCGGCGCTCATCGCGGCCGAGCTCTCGCTGGTCACCATGACCGTATTTGACCAGGGCGTCCAGCAACGGGACACCCGAAAGATCGCAAAACGAGCGCGCGATTGCTTCCATATGGTCGAATCCACGCCGCCGAAACGCCGCCGCAGTCGCGGGCACAAACACCACCGCGTCCGCACCGGACAACACACCGCCGTAGCGATCGGATGCTGCCACCTGGGCATGCAAGGCAGTGTCGTAGAGCAACTCCGCCAGATACGGTGCCAGACGGCGCTCGCCCGCATCCTCGTACGCCTTGATGATGCGCGGCAGCGGATGTGCATAGACGGCACACGCCAGGCAGCGATCGAGCGCCTCGGCCATTGCCGAAGACGTGCCCTCGACCGAGCACTCGGTACACAGCAAATCCCCAAACGGGGCGCCGCATCGGATGCAACTATGACACGGATCGATGAGCGTGAGCGATGCCAGACAATCCTGGCAGATCAGCGCACCGGCGCGCTCGCAGCCGGCACATCGCGTGGGCGACAATGCCTCGAGCGCCTCGCGTGCCACCCGCTCGGCAAACGGTAGCAATTCGTCCGCAAACGGTAGGGCGTCGGCACCCTGCAGACGGCTCAATATGTTCAGATGGCTTTTCAAGACACAACCCTCCCTACGTTCGGTCGCAGGGAGGGTTGTTGATTCAGCGCTATGATACCCCGATGCGCTCGGGGCAAGGCGGGCTAAATCCGCTCGCGGGCGTTATTCGCCGGTAGGCGGTTGCGGTGCGGACGAGGTGTGGGTCGAGCCTTCGCCGCCGTCCTGGCGCGGCTTGCGGGAGCGACGGCGGCGACGGCGCTTTTGACCCTGGTCGGCCGAGCCCTCGCTACCGCGATCCTCGCGCGGCTCGCGCTCGTCGCGAGTACCGCCGCGCGAAGCCTTGGCGGCAGTTCCTCCGCCATCGCCGGGGCGACGGCGCGTGACCTTGACTTCACCGTCCGAAACCTGATCGGCCACGGAAGGAACCGAGGGCTTCTGCTGCGTGCCCGAGGAATGGCGGCGGCGCGGACGCGGCGCGCGCTCCTCCTCACCACGCGGCTTGCCGCCCTTGTCGGCAGGCGCGTCGGAACCCGAGCCACCCTTGGGAGCGGCACCGGCCTCGCGAGCGGCTGCGGCGCGGAAGGCGTCCTCGCGCTCCTCGCTCGACAGGTGACGGCGGCGACGACGCGTGGGGTTCATGCCACCGCCGCGGTTTTGCTGCTGGGGCTGCTGAGCCTCGCGCTCGCGGGAAGCGTTCTTACCCGCGGCCTCGCCATTGTCGACGGACGCCGCGCGCTTGCGGCGGCGACGGCCACCAGCTGCCTCCTCGGCCTCGGGTGCCTCGGCCTTGCCGCGGCCCTTTCCACGGCCACGGCCCTCGCCCTGGCCCTGAGCGGTGCGAGCATCGGATTCGGCATCGCGACGACGGCGCTTGGGCATCGATGTGCCGGCCAGACGATCGGCACTCGACAGGCCATCGCCCACGTCAACGCCGTTCTCGCGATCGAGTTCCATGAGCGCCAGGCGCATCTCGGGCGACTCGATGCGCTCGAGCACATCGCGCGTCACACAGTCGGGGCGGCAGTTGCAGCCCTGTTCGGCGGCCTTCTTTTTGCAGCCCTCCGAGCACGTCATATCGGCCAGGTTGACCTTAAAGACCTTGCCGTTCTCCAGGCGCAGCACCAGCTGCTCACGCGGCGTGTCATATTCCTGGATACGCGCCTTGCCAAGCGGCGTATCGATGAGCGTCTTCTTTTTGGGCGCACGGCTCTTAAAGTCCTTGTACGCCTCGAACTCATAGCGCAGGCAGCACATCAGGCGGCCGCAAACGCCACTGATCTTGGACGAGTTGAGCGGCAGGTCCTGCTCTTTTGCCATGCGAATCGAGACGGGCTCAAACTGTCCGCCAAAGCGCGTGCAGCAGAGCTCCTGTCCGCATTGGGCATAGCCGCCCACAAGGCGGGTCTCATCGCGCACGCCGATCTGACGCATGTCGACGCGAATGTGCAGCGTCGAGGACAGGTCCTTGACGAGCTGACGAAAATCGACGCGCTCCTCGGCCGCAAAGTAGAACACGGCCTTCTCGCCGCCAAACAGGTACTCGACGCCGACCGGCTTCATCTCGAGGTCGAGCTCTTTGACGAGACGGCGGAAATCGACCATCGCCTCGTCGCCCTGGATGGCCAGGTCGTCGGCAAGCTGCAGGTCGATGTCGCTCGCCACGCGCAGCACGGGCTTGAGCGGCTGGCCGATCTCATCTTGCGGCACCTCGAAGGGATCGGCCGTGACCAGGCCGATCTCGGTCCCGCGCTCGGTGGAGCAAATGGCATAATCGGCCTCGAGGATATCCAGATCCTGCGGGTCAAACCACAGGTCGCGCGAGGCGTAGGTAAACTTAACGGGTACGACTAACGGCATTTCAGTGCCTTCCTGATATCGAACAGCATGACCTCGATGGCCAGCTGGGGAGTAACGTTTCTGGCGATGTTGCGCTCGGCGGTCGCGACCGCCTCGAGCGCCCGGGTGGCACCCGCAGCATTCGTCGCGGCGGCAAGCCGCCCGATCGTGTCGCGCACGTCTTCGTTCACGACGTCGGCCGCCTCGTCCTGAAGTGTCAGCAGCACGTCGCGCATGAGCGTCCGCGCGCTCGCCAGCGCTTCCATGATACCCGAACGCTCGCGCGCGTTGAGTTCGCGCTTGTTGCGGTCCTCAAGCTGCTTCAATGCTCCACGCGACAGGTAGTCGGCGTTTTGCTCGAGCACCTTTTCCTGTGTGGACTTGACCTCGGCGAGCGGCGCCTTAACGGCGACGATGAGCGACTTGGCGCGGCTGAGCACATCAGCCTCGTCGGCAGCGATGAGCGAATCGATGGCGCGGACCATTTGGCGGCGAGCATCCTGGCGCTCGGCACTCTTAAGGAACTCGATGCCGCGTGTGGGGCTTCCCGCCACGGCGACCGCCATGCGGCAACGCGCGAGATCCTGACCCGTCGCGCGGCTCACGGCCTGCGCGGCCACGGTGGGCGACA
Source organism: Collinsella sp. CLA-ER-H9 (assembly GCF_040092295.1). Classification (NCBI taxonomy): domain Bacteria; kingdom Bacillati; phylum Actinomycetota; class Coriobacteriia; order Coriobacteriales; family Coriobacteriaceae; genus Collinsella; species Collinsella sp. CLA-ER-H9. The sequence continues at coordinate 77,919 of NZ_JBBNLV010000007.1, read as the reverse complement.
CCAGCCGAAACGGCACGCACTGACAGCGGCTCACGATGGTGGGCAACATCACGTCTGCCGAGGTGCCCAGCAAGATGAACATAACGCCCTCGGGCGGCTCCTCGAGTGTCTTGAGCAGTGCGTTGGCGGTGTTGGCGCGCAGCTGCTCGGCACGGTCGATGATGTAGACCTTGGCCTTGGCGCGGATGGGCGCCAGCGGCACGTCGTCGAGCAGCTCGCGGGTCTGGGCAATGAGGTAGCCCGTGGCGCTCTCGGGCGTGTAATAGTGCACGTCGGGATGCGTGTGCCGAGCAACGCGCACGCAGCTGTCGCATGCGCCGCAGCCGTCCTGCTCGCACAGGAAAGCTTGGGCGAGCGCCCAAGCGGCATCGAGTTTGCCGGCGCCGGGAGCGCCTAAAAACAGATAGGCGTGCGATGCGCGGCCGCTGGCGACGGCGTTGGTCAAAAAATCGCGCACGCGCTCTTGGGTGTCGAGCTTGGCCAGCAGGCTTGCCTGAGCGGGGGCCATGTTACTCGGCCTCCTTGGCAAGCGCGGCGGCGACGGCGTCTTGCGGAATGTCGAGACCGTACGCGCGAACCTGCTCGACCGTCTTCTCGAAGACTTCCTCGATGGGCGCGGTGGCGTCGATGAGCTTTACGCGATTTGGCTCCTCGGCGGCAATGGCGCAGAATCCCTGGTAAACGCGCTCTTGGAATGCCATGCCTTTTGCCTCCATGCGGTCGGCCGCGCCACGAGCTGCCATGCGTAGCGCCGCCTGCTCGGGCGTGATGTGATAGACGAGCGTGAGCGCCGGGTGCGTCCCCGCGACGGCCAGGTTGTTGGCATCGCGCACCATCTGGCGATCGAGGCCATCGGCAAACGCCTGGTAGCAGGTCGTGGAATCGTAGAAACGGTCGCACAGGACCACCTTGCCGGCCGCGAGGGCGGGAGCTATGACCTCGTGCACCAACTGGGCGCGCGCTGCCTCGTAGAGCAGCAACTCGCAGGTGTCGCCCATCGCCGTATTGGCGGGGTCGAGCAGCAGAGCACGGATCTTTTCGCTGATGGCGGTGCCGCCCGGCTCGCGCAGGCTCACAACCTGGTAGCCAGCGAGTTCGAGCGCGCGGGCAAGCAGACGCGCCTGCGTGGACTTGCCGGCACCATCGACGCCCTCGAGTGTGATAAAGCTATGTTGAGCGGGCTCAAAAGCCATGAGCGCAGCCCCTTCCTACAAGGCGCGTAAATGCAGATATATCAACCAAGCCATGATACCCCAGGGGCAGGCGCGCCCCAAATCGGGCCTAGTCATTGGGTAGTCATTGGGGACGCTCTTAAATGACTAGGCGACAGCTAGGAACGTTCCTAAAGTGCCGGCAGAAAAGGAACGTCCCTAACTGCCGACTTTTTTGAGCGCTGGGTATAATCGTCGTATTGCATTGAAATGTGGCGAAAGGAGTGGCAATGTCTCGGTATTGCGCCTCGTGCGGCAAACTTCTTGCAGATGATGCCAAGTTCTGCACCTCATGCGGTGCACCCGTTGAGCAGACAACCGCAAGCAATGGCCAACCCGCGTTTGAGCAGACCGGCTTCCTCGATACGCCGCAAGCTAAGCCGGACGACCCCCTCGCCTATCGCCCCGACCCCGCCGCCAGCCCCGCAGCGGTCGAAACGACGCAGCGCATACCCGTCGCGGACACCCCGCCCCAACAGCAACCGGCATCTACGTACGCGCCTGATTCACCGCAGGCCCCCGCCGCCAAAAAGAGCAGCACCAAGGCGCTTATCGCCGTTATCGTTGTGCTCGTGGCAATTATCATCGCCTTGGTCATCTTTTTTGTGATCAAGCCTTTCGACAACGCCGCCACGCAAACGACTGCCGAGATTACTAAGCTGCACCATGATGTTGACGATGATGACCTCAATCCTCTCGACGACCCCAATAGCCTTTTTGACGATGACGACGAGGATGGCAGCCAGGCGACCCTCTCCGAGCAAAACCTCTACCGTCACCTGAGCGAATACTACGATCTGCTCGAAGATCTCGATAGCCAGGTCCGCGCCTGCGCGCAGGCCTTCAATGGCAGCTATCTGGAAGAAGATCGCACCACCCGTCAAAATCTCGCCGACGTCGCCGAGCGAACGGAGGACACCATCGAGCAGTATTACGATATCGTCGAGGACCTGGACGTCCCCATGAGCTCCAAGAACTACAGCTCTTGGAAAGACATCGTTGCCCTGTATGACGACCTGGACCACCGCATCGACGCGATCTGCGATGCCTGGGAGATCAGCCTAAAGTACGCAAAGCCCGCGGACCATAAGGACGAAATCGTGGCGCCGCTGTCGCGCGACAACGTGGCGGGCACCAATGACAACAAGTACCGTCAGGACTTTGAGGACCGCTATCCCAGCGCCAAGCCCGTCGAGGTGAAATAATCCCAACAATCGATCAAAAACTTGCGGTGAAATAGGGATTGATTAGGCCTTTTGCCAGCAAAAACAGTCCCTATTTCACCGCAACTTAGAAGTGGGGCCGGGCTCGCATTTGCATTTGCGCGCCCGGCCCCACCGTGTCTATATGTGCTCGGATATGTGCTCGGTTACTTGTCGGCAGCGGTCTTTTTGGTAGTCGAATTCTTGGCCGTCGTCTTTTTGGCGGTCGTCTTCTTGGCAGCAGTCTTCTTTGCTGCCGTGGTTTTCTTCGCCGCGCTCGCCTTGGTCGCAATCTTGCGGCCGCGGGCGGGCTTCTTCTCCTTGGTCGGGCAATCCATGTTGACGCAGATACGCCACGGACCGCGCGCCGTGTTGACCACCACGATGGGGGCGCCGCACTCGGGGCAGGTCTCGCCCGTCGCCTCGAGCTTGCCGCGCGCCGGCAGCGGATAGCTCACGCCGCAGTCATCGTAGTTGGTGCAGCGGATAAAGCGCTTGCCGCTCTTCTCGCTCTTGTGTGCAATCAGATCACCATGGCGTCCGGCCTCGGCGCACACCTTGCACTCGCCCACCTTAAGGTCGGGCTCGTAGTTGGTGGGGCACGTCGGGTTCACGCAGATCTCGAAGGCCTTCTGGCGGAACGGCTGGCACTTAATGCGCGGTGCACCGCATTCGGGGCACACGGCCGCCTCGCCCTCGAGCGGGCTCACCTTGACGCCGCTCGGCACCGGATAGGTCACGTCGCAGTCGGGCCAGCCCATGCAGCCGATAAAGCTGCCGCGGGTCTTGGCGCTCGTCTTCATAACCAAGTCCTTGCCGCACTTGGGGCAGGCGCCCACGCGCGCATCGGCCGTGACGGCGTCGCTGATGGCGTCGCCCAGCTCCTGCGTATGCTTGAGCAGCTCCTCGAGCACGCCGGCCAGCAGCGCGCGCGAGTGCGTCACGACATGCTCTTCGGTGTCCTCGCCGCGCTCCACGCGGGTCATGTCGCCGTCGAGCTCGCTGGTCATATCGGGGCTCGTGATGCGCGGGGCAAACTGCGACAGCGCGTCAATGATGGCAATGCCCAGCTGGCTCGGCTCAACGGGATCGTTTTTGAGATAGCGCACGGCGTACAGGCGCTCGATGATGCTCGCGCGCGTGGACTTGGTACCCAGGCCGCGCTTTTCCATCTCCTGCACGAGCTTGCCCTGGCTGTAGCGCGCGGGCGGCTCGGTCTGCTTGGCCTCGAGCTTAATGTCGAACACGTCGACCGTATCGCCCTGCTCCAGCGGCGGCATCTGCTCGTCGCGCTTAAGGCCGTACGGGTATGCCTCGCGGAAACCGGGGGTCACGAGCACATCGCCCGAAGCCACGAACGGCTCGCCGTTCACATCGAGCTCGAGCTTGGTGTTCTCGATGGTCGCAGGCCCCATGAGCGTCGCCAGGAAGCGGCGGGCGATGAGGTCGTAGAGCTTGCGCTGGCCGCCATCGAGCGCGGACGGGTCGCCCTCGCCCGTAGGATAGATCGGCGGGTGGTCGGTGGTCTCGACCTTGCCGCGCGTGGGCTTCATGGGACCGGCGAGCACCTTTTTGCACACGGGCGCCAGCGCCGGGTTGATCTTTGCCAGGTCGCTCACCACGGCGCCCAGATCGAGCGTCGCGGGGTACACGGTGTTGTCGACACGCGGGTAGCTGATGAGGCCGGCCATGTAGAGGGACTCGGCGATGCGCATCGTACGCGCAGGCGAGATGCCCTCGGCCGCGGCGGCAGCCTGCAGCGAGGTGGTCGCAAACGGCGTGGGCGGCTGCTGCTTACGCGAGCGCTTGGTCACCGCGGCAACGGTCGCCGTCGTAGCGCCGTCAACGTGGCCGTACGCTGTCTCGGCAGCATCCTTGTCGGTAAAGCGTGCCGTCTTGTGCGCAATCTTAAAGCGGTCGTCCTCGGCAGCACCCTGCGCGGCGCCCATGCCACGGATCTGCCAATAGTCCTCGGGCACAAACGCCATGCGCTCGCGCTCGCGCTCGACCACCAGGGCAAGCGTCGGCGTCTGCACACGGCCGGCAGAGCGCACGTTACCAAAGCCGCCAAACTTGGCGAGCGTCAGGTAGCGCGTGAGCACCGCACCCCAAATGAGGTCGATGTGCTGGCGGCTCTCGCCGGCGTCGGCCAGATTCTGGTCGAGCGAGACGAGATTATCGAAGGCCTGCGTGATCTCGGCCTTGGTAAACGAAGAGTACTGGGCGCGGGCAACCGGCAAGTCCGGCGCCACCTCGCGCACCTTGTTGAGGGCGTCCGAACCGATTAGCTCGCCCTCGCGATCGAAGTCCGTGGCGATAATGACGCTGTCAGACTTTTTAGCGAGGTTCTTGAGCGAACGAATGAGCTCCTTCTCGGCCGGTAGCTTAATGACGGGCGCCCAGGTGAGGTAAGGCAGGCTCTCGAGTTTCCAGCCCTTGATTGAGATGCCATCGGCAAGAAACGGCTTGCGCTTGGTGTCGTAGGGCGGACGCGCCAGGCCATCGGGTATGTCGGCCGGCAGCATCTCGCCGTCCTCGGTGACCGAATACCAGCCCAGCTTTTTATCGAACAGCACGCTGTCGCAAAAATCGGGCGCTAGGATGTGACCGGCAAGGCCGATGGTCACGCACTCCTCGCCCTTCCACTCAAAACGGTAGATGGCGGTGTTGTACACCTTGTCCTTTTTGGGCTTGCCCGTGGACAGACGCTCGGCGATCTGACGCGCGGCGTCGTTTTTCTCGGCGATGATGAGCTTCAAAAGAGGCTCCTATCTCGTATCTCTGCGGCTACGCCCGCCCGTATGGCGGCCGACTTACGCCCTTGCTTGCTCAATCTGCCCGATGAGCCAATCGCACCAGGCATCCATGCCCTCGCCCTTGCGCGCGCTCACGGCAAACCGCGGCGCCTGTGGATTGAGGTCATCGAGTGTCTTAGTATACCTATCCATGTCAAAATCGAAAGCCGGAGCCACGTCAACCTTGTTGAGCAGCTGCGCGCCGGCGTGTTGGAAGATGCCCGGGTACTTGATGGGCTTGTCGTCGCCCTCGGGCACCGAGAGGATCATGATGGACAGGTTCTCGCCCAGGTCAAAGTCGACTGGGCAGACCAGGTTACCCACGTTTTCGATAAAGATGACGTCGATGTTTTCCAGACCCACAGCCTGGTCGAAGGCGTCAACGGCCTCCATGATCATGTTGCCCTCGAGGTGGCACAGGCCGCCCGTGTTGATTTGGATGGCGGGCATGCCGGCTTCCTTCATGGTGATGGCGTCGACGTCCGAGGCGATATCGCCCTCGATGACGGCGCAGCGCAAGCCGGCCTTGTCGCGCAGGCGCTCGTTGGTGCCCAGAATCGTAGTGGTCTTGCCCGAGCCAGGGCTCGACAGCACATTGATCACATAGGTGCCTGTCTCTTTAAATCGCTGTCGCAGCTGATCTGCCAGGCGCTCATTGCGCGACAGAATTGGCGATGCGATATCAATCGTTTTCTCGGCCATACTCGGCGCTCCTTACTTCTACCATTTATACCCCGTCCCCAGGTTGCTGGCGGGCTAATCGTCGGGGGTCTCGATCTCGATACTTGCGATGTCGAGTTCGCGGCCGTGCAGCAGACGCACGTTGGCGCCGCCACACTGGGGACAGCGACAATGGAAACGGTCGTGATCAAAGACCTCGCCGCAGTCCAGGCACTCGCTTTGTGGATGGACCTCCTCCACGGCAAGCTCGCAGCCGCGCGTGAGCGGGTCCTCGTCGCGAAACGTCTCCCAGGCAAAGTCGAGCGCCTCGCGCACGACCTCGGTCATATCCCCGATACGCAGCGTTACCAAAACGGCGCGCGAGGCCCCCGCCCCACGCGCCGCGCGAATCACTGTATCGAGTATGCCGTTGACAATGCCAACCTCGTGCATACCGATTTACTCCTCGTCGTCCTCATCGTCCGAGAACAGGTCCAGACGACTCACAAACAGGCCCTCCTTGCCCTCGCGCGCGGTAATGACCACACGGGCGATGGCGAGCGAAATCTCGTAGAGCGAGAGCAGGGCGCCATACATGAGACCCAGCGTAACGGGCGAGCCGTCGGGCGTGATCACAGCCGAACCCACGAGCAGGCCAACGTATACATAACGCCAGGCACCGCGGAAAGCAGCGTAGGACACGATGTGGAAGACGGACAGATAGAAGATGATGAGCGGCAGCTCAAACGCCACGCCAAAGCCGATCATAAAGAGCAGCTCCATGTTGACGTAGTTCTCCAGATCGGGCAGTGCCGTAGCGACGGCCGAGGTCTCGCCGATGAGCCACTCAAAGCCCGCAGGAATGATGATGAAGTAGCAGAAGATGGCACCCAGGAAGAACAGCACCGTCGAGGCGAGCACCGTGGGCACGACCCACTTGCGCTCGTTGGGGCGAAGCGCCGGCAGGAAAAACGCCAGAATCTGCCAGATGATCATGGGCGTGCACATGACCACGGCCATCTTGATGGCCAGCGAGAAGCGCAAGCCAAAGCCGCCGAGCGTGGTAGTGATGTAGAACTTACCGTCCGGCACAAAGGAGCGGATGGGATCTTCCAGGATGTCGAGCACAACAGGCGTGGCGAAATACAGCACGATAGCGGCGGCAAACACCGACACGACCACGATGGTCAGGCGGCGACGGAGTTCTCCCAGGTGATCGAAGAGCGGCATACGCGCAGGTCCGATAGGCATTACTCATCGCCTCCCTTCGAGGCGTCGGCGGCGGCAGCGTCGTCCTCGGCCTCGAGCTCGCGAGCGAGCTGGTCGACGACGGCCTTGCGCTTGCGGGGACGACGGGCGTAGAGATCGGCCGTCGTGGGCTCTGCCGGCTCGGGCTCGGGCTCCGGCTCTGCAGCAGGTTCGGGATCGACGGTGGCAGCGGCGGCAGGCTCTGCGTTCTCGGCCTCCTCGGCAATACCTTCGTCCTCGGTGGCACCCTCGCTCGCGGCCTTCTCGGCGGCAAGGCGGGCACGGCGCTCGGCAAAGGTCTCCTTCTTTGCGGGTGCAGCCGTCCCGGCGGCATCCTCGTCCGCATCGGAATCGTCATCGACGGCAGCCTTCTTGGGCTTGACCGGAGCCGAAGCAGCCTCGCTTACCGGATCGATGATCTCGGACTGAACAACGGCCGTCATCTTTTCCTGCGTCTCGCGGAACTGACGAATGGCACGGCCGATCGTGCGGCCCATCTGTGGGAGCTTATCCGGGCCAAACAGCAAAAAGCCGAAGACCACGATGATCGCGAGCTCACCCTCTCCAATACCAAACACACATACCTCCAAGGCTCGATGTGAGTCGAGCCCGCACCGCGCCATTCGGCCGGAACTCGTCTATTCATTCGGTCAAGTATAGCGCCCGGACGCCAAAACGTCCGAGCGCATCACAAACATATGCCAAACGGCACGCCCTTTTGGGGGCAAAGATTATGCCGCCGTGATCGAAATCTCCTGGTCGACGCCCAGCAGCTGAACCACGCGCATCACCTGGGGCTGCACATTAGTGCAGCTAAAGCGCTTACCGTGGTCGTCCGCGTGGTGCGCGGCGCCCACGAGCACGCCAATGCCCGTCGAATCGATGTAGCTCACCTGGGCAAAATCGAGCTCAACGGCCTCAGTGGGCTGCTCGAGCGCCAGGTCGATAGCATTGCGCAGGCTATCGGCGTTAGAGATATCGATCTCGCCGGTTACCTTAATGGTGTAGATCTCCGGCGTGGGGTTGGTGGAAATACCCAAATCCATGTATACGCTCCTTTACGTATCGAAAGTGCGGATAGTACTGGGCGCGGACTTGCGGGGCCCTAGGCGTTAGGCGCGCTCGGCACGAGCAAGCTCGGCAGCGACAAGCTTAACGGCCAGCACCAGCACGTCGAGCGCGGCCTCCAGGTCCTCGACCGTGGGATAGCTCGGCGCAATACGGATGTTGGTATCGCGCGGATCCTTGCCATAGGGCCAGGTGGCACCGGCCGGCGTGAGCTTGACGCCCAGGTCGGCGCAAAGCGCGGCGACCTTCTGGGCCGAGCCCTCGGGACCATCGAAGCTTACAAAGTAGCCGCCGCGGGGGTGCGTCCAGGTGGCACAGCCCGTATCGCCCAGGCCCTCGGTGAGCTTGCGCTCAACGGCCTCAAAGCGCGGACGCAGGAACTCGGCATGCTTTTTCATGTGCTCCTTGACCGCCTCGATGGTGGGAAGGAAGCGCACGTGGCGCAGCTGGTTGAGCTTGTCGGCGCTGATGAGGCCGGCCTTCAGGCGCTTGGAGAACTCGGCGATGACCGCGGGGCTCGCACCGATGAAGCCGATGCCGGCGCCCGGGAAGGTAATCTTGGACGTCGAGGCAAAAGCCACCACGCGGTCCTCGGTGCCCGCCGCGCGAGCGAGGTCGAAGATATTGGCGAGCTCGTCGGTCTCGTCGTACAGGTCGTGCACGCAGTAGGCGTTGTCCCAGAAGATGCGGAAATCGGGCGCGGCCGTGGGCATCTCGACCAGGCGACGCACGGTGTCCTCGCTAAAGGTGATGCCCGTGGGGTTGGAATACTTGGGCACGCACCAGATGCCCTTGATGGAGTCGTCGGCGGCAACCAGACGCTCGACCTCGTCCATGTCGGGGCCGTTGTCGGTCATCGCGACGGGGACATTCTCGATACCCAGGTCGGCGGTGATGCCAAAGTGACGGTCGTAGCCGGGAACAGGGCACAGGAACTTGACTTTCTTGCCGTCGTGCGCGGCCTCGTAAGCCTCCCAAGGCTCGCTGCCGCACGAACCGCAGCGCCAAAACATGCCGGCGATATCGTGCTCGATCAGAAGGCTCGACGAACCCAGTACGAGCGTCTGCTCGGCAGGGCAACCCAGGAACTCCCCCGCCAGCTTGCGTGCCGAGGGAATGCCCTCAAAGCAACCGTAGTTTGAGCAGTCGACGTTGCCGTCGTGCAGATCGGCATCGGCATTGAGGATATCGAGCATGGGTCGAGAGATGTCCACCTGGGAGGGCGACGGCTTGCCGCGGGCCATGTCGAGCGCCAGGCCCTTGGCCTTGACCTCGGCGACCTCGGCTTTGAGCGCCTCGATGGCGGCATCGAGTTCGGTGGTTTCCATCTTCTGGTAGATCGTCTGCATGGGTGCGACCTTTCGCGAAGCGGGACGTTGCAGTTCGTCTAAGTATAGACCGCCACCGCCGCAACGGCATGAAGCCGTGATAGATTAAGTTCATCGCAATGAATTATGAATCGCCGCGCATGCCGGCGTGGGGCGCCCAAGGAGGCACTATGGAATACGGATCGTTCCAGGCCGAGGAATTCGGCGACCTGCAGCGCCTGGTCGACGGACTGTTTTACGACCGCCGCGCCATCGACCGCCTGGATCTCATCGTACAGGCCGAGATCTTGGACCTGGCGCCCGATCTCATGGAAATCGTGAACCTATTGCCGCCCGGCTACTACGACCGCCAATCGCTTTGCGACCAGCTCAACTCCGCCCTTGCCGCCCACGGCTGGGGCGCCGTCTACGGAACGGTGGAATAAACCTAGTCGTTTAAGAACGTCCCCAATGACTAAAACGCCGCTTGTGATGGTGTTCACAGGCGGCGTTTTCAAACTTGTATGTGCTTTTACTTGTCTTTGGGCGCGGGGTGTTTGCAGACCACGCTCATGTAGATCATACCGAGCACGGCAGCGGTGACCGAACCGGCAAGGATGGCGGCCTTGGCAGCCAGAACCTCAAACTGGGCCGTCGGGAAGGCAAGGCCGCTGATGAGGATCGACATGGTGAAGCCGATGCCGCCCAGAATGCCCACACCGGCAATCATGTGCCAGTTAACGTTATGCGGCAGCTCGCAGACCCTAAACTTAACCAGGGCAAACGTCATGCCAAAGATGCCGATCGGCTTGCCCAGCAGCATGCCAAAGTACACGCCGAGCGTCACCGGGTCGGTGAGCAACGTGCTCATATCCACACCCACCAGGCGAACCTGTGCGTTCACGAACGCAAAGATCGGCAGAATCACAAAGTTGACCGGCGTGGAGATCAGACGCTCCATGCGGATGAGCGGCGGGGTCACGCGGTGCATGACGCGCTCGACCCTGGTGGTCGAGACGGTAAAGTCATGCTGGCCCAAGATGTGCGCCTCGTCGTCGTAGCGGTCATCGAGCAGCGGCAGGCACTCGCCCAACCAATCAGTGAGGCTATCGAGCTTAACACCGCACTTGGCCGGGATGGTAAAGGCCAAGATGACGCCAGCAAGCGTAGCGTGCACGCCGCTCTTGAACATGCAGAACCACAACAGCAGACCCAGTACCGAATACGGGGCGAGGCGGTAATGCTGCGTCTTGTTGAGCCACACGAGCGCGCAGGTCACAAGCGCGGCGGCGCCCAACCAAAACGGATTGGGGCTCTGACCGTAGAAGATGGCGATGGCGGCGATGGAGATGAGGTCGTCGGCAATGGCGAGCGTCGAGAAGAACACGCGCACGCCGTTGGGCACGCGGTTGCCCAAAAGCGATAGCACGCCCAGCGCAAAGGCAATATCGGTTGCCATGGGGATGGCCCAACCGTTGCGGGCGCCGGCATGGTTAAAGATCAGGTAGATGCAGGCGGGAACGACGACGCCGCCCACGGCCGCCAGCATGGGAAGCATGGCCTGACGTGGATTCTTGAGCTCGCCGACCGTCATCTCGTACTTAAGCTCAATGCCCACCAACAAAAAGAAAATCGCCATGAGGAAGTCGTTGACGAAAAGCTCAACGGTAAGACCGGCCGTAAGGTTGCCCAGACCCACATACAGCGGGGTCTCCAAAAAGTGATGGATGGCCTCGTAGGCATCGGTATTGGCGCAAATGACGGCGGCGATGGCGGCGATGACCATAACCGCGGCGGAAATCGTGCCGTTCTCGGCGATGCGCTCCCAAATGTCGTGGCGTTCAAAGCGCTTGCGCTCACGGACGTTGAACAGCTGCTCGGTTGCTGCCATGGGCGGCTCCTTTCACGGGAAAGCTCCCGTCTTAAAAAAGCACGGCCCGCCCAAGTGGCGGCGCCGCGCTCTAACGTATTACGCTTGCATCTAGCCTACCCTGCACGACAAGCACGCAGGCGTGGCCGAAAAGCGGAACCACAGGTTGAACATTATTTGCTCAACGGCACGGGCACGCCTGTCCAAGAGACGACGCGGCGCATGCACAAAAAACGACCGGAGCGCGGGACGTCCGCGATCCGGTCGTGGCGTTCGGTCAACTAAACCTAGCAGGCGGCCATGATGGGGGCAGCGACCTGCTTCTTACGGGAGAGGACGCCCGGCATCCAGACGCCGTCGTGCTCGTCGGCAATGCCCAGGCCCTTCTGAGCAGCCTCGGTCTCGCCCTCGAGCAGGACCTGCGAGCCCTCCTCCATGATGTCGGTGATGCACAGGACAATGCCGTCAGCACCCTTCTCGGCGGCGTAGGCGCGCATGGCCTCGCGGATCTCGTCAATCATGCCGAGCGCGCGGCTCTTGTCGACAGTCTCGTACTGGCCGATGAGCAGCTTCTTGCCGGCGGGCTCGAACATCTTGATGTCGTTGCCGACCATCTCGGCTGCGGTGAAGGAGCCGGACGGACGGGTGAGGAAGACCTCCATGCCGAACTTGACCGGGTCGACGCCCACCTGCTCGCCGAGCTTGGCGGCGACGGCGCGGTCGACATCGGTGGTGGTGGGGCTCTTGAGCATGAGCGTATCGGTCATCATGGCCGAGAGCAGCAGCTTGGCCTGGACGTCGGAAAGCTCAACGCCGAGCACGCCGGCGAGCTTGGTGACGATGGTGCAGCTGGAGCCCCAGGGCAGGCAGATGTAGTGCAGCGGGCCGGCGGTCTCGAAGTCGCCAATGCGGTGATGATCGACAACGCCAAAGACCGTGGCATCCTTAAGGCCGGCGACGGACTGGGCAGACTCGTTGTGGTCGGTGAGGACGACGAGCTGACCGGCCTCGACGGACTCGATCACGCGGGGCTCGGCGATGCCGGCGTCGGCGAGCAGCTTGGCGGACTCGGCCGGAAGCTGGCCCAGAGCGCAAGCCTCGTAGGTGTTGCCGGCATACTCAACCTGATTGAGCAGCTGGGACAGGACGACGGCGCTCATGATGGCGTCGTTATCGGGGTTCTGGTGACCAAAGACAAGAACGTTTGCCATGGATATCCTCCACTTGATATGTGTACTTGGACGTAGCTATGGTAGCACGCTGGCGCCGAGCCTTCGCAGACGGAAGGGGCACGGCATATTTTGGGGCAGGCATGGGGGCCAAGGCTGTCCCTTTTGCACCGTGTTGGTGCAAAGCAACTTGACCCCCTTGCAGCAGCTATTTACCGGCGGCGCGCAGGGCTACGTAGGCGGCACCGATGATGCCGGCGTCGTTTCCGAGCAAAGCGACCTTAATGGGCGTCTCGCGCGAGGCAGAGAGCGCGTACTGCTTAAAGTGCTCGCGAACCTTGTCGAGATAAACATCGGCCGAAGCGGACGCGCCGCCACCGATCAGGAACATCTCGGGGTCGACCACGTTGGCGATAAGCGCCAGGGCGCGGCCAAGGTAGTCGGCCATGGTGTCGGCTGCGGCCAGCGCGAGCTTGTCGCCCTCGCGGCAGGCCTGGAACACGTCCTTGGAATCGGAGGGGCCGGTGAGCTCGATGGGCTCGACGCCCGCCTTCTTGCACTCGGCAAGGTAGTTGCTCACCACGCCGGTGGCGCTGGAATACTGCTCCAGATGGCCATGGCCGCCACAGCCGCAGGTGCGCTCCTCGGCCGGGTTCAGGCACATGTGGCCAATCTCGCCGCCGGCGCCCACAACGCCCGATACCACGTCGCCGTTAACGATAACGCCGCCGCCCACGCCGGTACCGATGGTGACCATCACCACGTTCTGCACGCCCTTGGCAGAACCGAGCCAGGCCTCGCCCATGGCAGCGGCGTTGGCATCGTTCTCATACTTAACGACCGCATCGGGGCAGTGCTTCTGAATGGCGACCCTCAGCTCGGGCAGGTTAATGGCAATGTTGGCCTTGACCTTGGCATCGCCCGACGCCGGGATGGGACACGGAACGGCCAGGCCAATGCCCGCCACAAAGGCACGCGGAATCTGCGCCTTGGCGACCACCTGGTCGATAGCCTCGGTCACCGCGGCAAAGCCCGCGGCGTCAACGATAGGAGGCGTGGGCACGCTGGCCTTGGCAAGCAGGTTGCCGTCCTCGTCGAACAGGCCCTCCTTAACCGAAGTGCCGCCGACGTCGATGCCGATGTAGTACTGCTTAGGTTCCATGGGAGCCCACCTTTCTCGTTTAAACATTGCCTGTATGGTACCGCTCTCAAGGCAAAAACCTACCAAAAAGGGACAGGTTTGTTTTGGCAGGTTTTATCTGGGGTAACGCAATTGGCTGCCCAACAGGCCGCGCAAGACCATCCCCAAAAATAAAGGCGCCGGGAGGCGGAGGCTCCCGGCGCCCGTCAAAGGGACTATGTTGTCTGTTGGACCGCACGGTCCGTCGCGGCGATAACGCCGACTAGGCCTGAAGTGCCTGCAGCTGCTTGTGAACCTCGATGAGCTCCGTCGCCATGACGCGCATGGTCTCGGTGCCGGCCATCTGGTCCTCGGCATGCAGCAAAATCAACGGGGCCTCGCCGTTACGTTCGCCGTTGGCCTCCTTCTTCAGAAGCCCCATGTGAACATCGTGGCCACCGTTATAGGCCTCGTCGCCCTGCTTGATAAGCTCCTCGGCGGCGTCAAAATCGCCCTCCTTGGCCTTTTGCACGGCATTGATGTACATGCTCTTGGCGGTACCGACGTAGCTGATGATCTCAAAGCAGGTCATCTGCAGTTCGTTCATATCCTCCATGCAGAGCACCTAGCCCATCACGCTGACGCAGTGGTCGATGATGCCGGCAGCGTTCATGCGGCCGTAGTCGACCATGTTGATAACCTCGACCGGGAAGCGGCCGGCGGCCTCCTTCTCAAAATCGCCCTTGGTGTAGCCGATCTGCGGACCAAGCAGCAACATGTCGCACTCGTCCAGGTGATCGTGGGCCTCGTTCATGGGACGAGCCTCGACCTCAATATCCAGACCACGGTTTGCAACCTCGGCCTGCATCTTCTGGACCAGCAGGCTCGTGGACATACCGGCATTGCAGCAAAGCATGATCTTCTTCATGGTTTCCTCCTTATAACTGCGCGGCGCGCAGACGACAACTGGTTGTATTCCTTGCGGCTACTGTACCCACCCCCTGCATCTTTACGCAGGAGGAGAGCCGCGAGCACCGGCACCGCGCACCGGCGCCCGCAACGGTGGAAGGGAAAACGAACGTTTAGGCGTTCTGCTCGGCAAGGGCCTCCTGCTTGGCGATGGCCTTCTCGGAGATCCTCATAAAGGGCAGGTAGACAGCCATACCGATGACAAGCTCGAGGGCCTGCCACACGCCAGCGCGCCAGTCAAAGCCCGTGGCAAGCAGGGCGTTGATGACGGGAGGCATGGTCCAAGGCACCTGGGCGATGCAGGGGCTAATGATGCCCGCGCATGTCAGGCCATAGGTGACGCCGATGAACAGGTCGGGAAGAAGCACAAACGGAATCATGAGCGGCAGGTTGTACACGACGGGGTAACCGTAGATGACCGGCTCGTTAATGTTAAACAGGCCAGGAATGATAGCCATCTTGGCAACGGTCTTGGAAGCCTTGTTCTTGGAGAACAGGAAGGTATCGAGCAGGAGCATGAGGGTGCAGCCCGAGCCGCCGATGAGGGCGAAGCTGTTGACGATCTGCATGTTCATGTAGTGATCGGGTTGGATGGTGCCGCCGGCGGCAAAGGTAGCCATGTTGTCGACGATGAGCATGGTCAGGATCGGCTCGACGGTAGCGCCAGAGATGGTGGACTGGTGAATACCGACGCAGAACAGCAGGTTCGCAAGGGTGTAGATGAGGATAACAGCCCACGGACCGGCGTTCATGATGCTCTTGAGCGGGTTGGAAATGCACGTGGAGATGATGGTGCACAGATCGGTGCCGGCAAACACGGCGAGCAGAGCCGCGGCAATGGCGAAGATCGAGAGGTTGAGCAGCATCGGGATCATGACGTTAAAGGAGTTGGAGACCGCGGGAGGCACACCCTCGCCCAGCTTGACCTTGAGCTTCTCGATGCCGGAAATCTTAATGAAGAGCGTAACGGAGAGCAGGGCGATGATAATGGCCGCGAACAGACCGTTGGTACCGGTGTTGGCAGTCGAAAGGGCGCCCGTGACCTCGGCAGAGGCAATCTTGTCGGTGAGCAGCGGACTCGTGGCGGCAAGCGTGGCGGTGATCTGCTGCGGCATCATGATGACGAAAGCGGAGATGGCGACGACCACGCAAGCGAGCGGGTTATCGAAGCGCTCGTTCTTAGCGAGGCTGTAGCCAATCAGTCCAGCCAAGATGATGGCAGAGACGTTGAGGGTGCCCAGCGTAATTGCCGAGCCCCAGGTCTGAAGGTTGGCAAGACCCGCCGCATCGAGCGGGAACAGAGGGAACACGACGTTGTTAATAAGAACCGCGATACCCGCAAGGATATAGAGCGGCGTGATGGTTGCGAAGGCATCGCGCAGGGAACGCAGGTGAACCTGGTTTCCCACCTTCGCAGAGACCTCGGCAAACTTGTCGAGGAAGCTCTTTCCGTTGTCACTGGCCATGATTGCTCCTAACTTTCAAATCCGGCCTTTTCCTATGCGCACGGTGGTCTGTCGCCCTCTGCCACCAGATGTGCCATGTGTTGCGCGCGGCGGCGCGCGGTTTGGGCGCTTGCTTGGTCGCTAGTCAACCACGTGGGTCGTTGCAACCTGCTTGAGCCAAGCTGCCGACTTCTTAAGGCGGCGCTTGTAGCCGTCCATAAGGTCGACCTCGACAAAGCCGTAACGGTTTTTAAAGGCATTGGCCCAAGACCAGTTATCGATGACGGCCCAATAATGGTATCCGCGGCATTTGGCGCCCTCGGCGATTGCCTTGGCGACCCACTCCAGGTGCTGGCGCACAAAGTCGACGCGGTAGTCGTCCTGGATGGTCCCCTCGGCATCACGGTTCCTGTATTCGTCCATGATGCCGATGCCGTTCTCGGATACGAACCACTCAAGATCAGGGTAATTCTTGGCGCAGTCCATGCCAAAGTCGTAGAGACCCTGCGGGTAGATCTCCCAGCCGCGGCTCTCGTTCATAACGGCGTCGGGCCACACGTACTCGTCGGCAAAGTGCGGCAGGCCATACTGGTCGATCTTGCTCGCCGGAGCCTGGACGCGCGTGGGGTGGTAGTAGTTGCAACCAAGCCAGTCGACAACGCCCTGTTTGAGAATCTCTTGGTCGCCGGCACGGAACGGGAGCCTAACGCCGCCCTCGGCCAGGCTGTCGAGCACGTCGGCGGGAAGCTCGCCCTTGGTAATAAGATCGAGCCACCAGCGATTGTTGATACCGCTGGTCATACGCACGGCCTCGAGGTCCGCCTCGCTGGGGTTCTCCTTGGTGTAGACCGGGGTAAAGCAGTTGATCATGCCGATCTTGGCGTCGGCGCGAACGGCACCCTCGTCATAGGCGCGACGGTAGTTGGCCACGGCCAGCGCGTGCGCCAGCGAGATGTGATACTGAACGGTGCGAGCTCGGCTATAGTCGTGGAGCCGCGGGAACCACACGCCCTCCTGATAGCGCTGCTCGGGCTCGACGATAGGCTCGTTAAAGGTAAACCAGTACTTGATCTCCTGGCCAAATTCGCGGAAGGCAACCTCGGCGTAATGAGCGTAAGCCTCGACGACCTCACGGCTCTCCCAACCGCCGCGGTCAAAGAGGTAGGTGGGCATGTCAAAGTGGTACAGGTTGACGAACGGCTCCAAGCCGGCCTCGCGAGAGGCACGGAACAGCTCGTGGTACCACGCGGCACCCTCCTCATTAAGGTTGCCGTCGGCATCGAGCAGACGACTCCACTGGATGGAAGTGCGATAGGTATCCAGGCCCAAGTCCTTCATAATGCGAAGGTCCTCCTGGTACTTAGCCATAAAGTCATTGCCGGCATAAGAGCCAACGCGGTTGTAGAACGAACCCAGATCCTGGATGGACCAGGTGTCCCACAGGTTCTCGAGCTTGCCGCCCTGGTTCCACTGACCCTCAGTCTGCGGGCCGGACATAGCGGCGCCAAAGAAGAAGTCACGGGGCAGCTGATACTGTGCCATCAAGTCCTCACTTTCGTGTTCTAGAGCTTCCGGTTGGAGACGGGTTTGCCTTGGCAGGTTATCCGGCGCGGGCGCGCACCGGATATCTGGATATTCAGTCCGCCAAAACAAAACCGTCCCCAAACGGTCGGTCCTGCCGTTCGGCAGGGTTCCGTTCGTTGGCTACAACTATAGCGCTCTAATTTTATAAGTAAAGCGTCTTTTTCTTTTTTCTTTCTCGAACTTCTTAGATAAGAATTATATGGATGCCTCGCAGAGGGTTATACTTACTTTTGTATCCATGTATGTCGGAAAGGGGGTTCCATGATTCCCAAATACGAGGCGATAGCTGCGGATATTCGTCGAAGCATCGAGGACGGCGCTCTTAAGCCGGGCGACAAGCTGCCCACCGTCGTTGAGTTCTGCGAGCTCTATAGCGTTTCTAAAATCACCGTCAAAAGAGCGATTGAGCAGATTACCGAAGAAGGTCTTATTACCAGCCGACGCGGATCGGGTACCTACGTCAAGGACACGGCGGGGCTTCCCGGCAAGGCGTTTTTCCAGGGCAAGAACGACCGCGCCGCGGGTTTTTCGCATGAGCACCGCGGGGAGAAGGTGACCTCGGTGGTCTACGATTTCTCGATCGTCAATCCGCCGGCAGAGGTTGCGACCCAGCTGGGAATGGCCGAAGACGACTTTGCCTATCACATCGTGCGCGTACGCGAGGTCGACGAGAAGCCCATCGTTATCGAGTACACCTACATGCCTCTCGAGCTGATACCGGGCCTTAAAAAGAAGGACCTATACGGATCGGTCTATAGCTTTATCCGCGAGCAATGCGGGCTGATAATTTCGAGCTTCCACCGCACCATCCGTGCCGTGGCGGCAACCGAGGAAGAGGCCGAGCGCCTGGACACCAAACCCGGCGCTCCTCTGCTCGAACTCAACCAGATTGGCTTTTTGGATAGCGGCAACGCCTTTGAGTACTCGATTTCGCGCAACGTCGGCGACCGCTTTGAGCTGCACAACGTAACGTTGGCATAGGTTTTTGTAGTCATGCGGGCGCTCGTTTTGGCTCATTTAGAGCGGGCGGCCGCGCAACGCCATGGGGGTATGAACATGTCCGATTTGATTAAACTGACGCCGATCTTCCACGAGAAGATCTGGGGCGGCCGCCAGCTCGAAACCGTATTTGGCTACGACATTCCCGAGGGTCCCATCGGTGAGTGTTGGGCCATCTCGGCCCATCCCAACGGCGACTGCCAGATTGCGGAGGGCCCGTATGCCGGTCACACGCTCTCGTGGCTGTGGGCCGAGCACCGTGAGCTCTTTGGCAACTGCGAGGGCAAGGAGTTCCCGCTGCTCATTAAGATTCTGGACGCCAAGGACGACCTTTCGATCCAGATTCATCCCAACGACGAGTACGCCGCCGAGCACGAGAACGGCAGCCTGGGCAAGACCGAGTGCTGGTATGTACTGGACTGCGAGCCCGGTGCCACGATCATCGTCGGCCAGCGCGCCAAGGATCGCGCAGAGGCCGCGCAGATGATCGAAGAGGGCCGCTGGGACGACATGCTCAACGTGTTGCCGATCCACAAGGGCGACTTTTTTCAGATTGACTCCGGCACCGTGCACGCCATCAAGACCGGCACGCTCATTTTGGAAACGCAGCAGTCGAGCGACGTGACGTATCGCCTGTACGACTACGACCGCCCCGGCACCGACGGCAAGCTGCGCCCACTGCACATTGAGCAGAGCCTCGACTGCATCGATTTTGATGTTCAGGCGCCGACCGACGGCACCGTAACCGCGCCCGAGGTCGACGGCGTAACCGAGCTCGAGTCCAACCCCTGCTACACCGTCGATCGCGTGCGTGTCAACGGCAGCAAGACCCTCGACCAGCGCTGGCCCTTCATGTGCCTGTCGGTCATCGACGGCGAAGGCACCGTCTGCGGCGACCCCGTCCACAAGGGAAGCCACCTCCTGGCCCCCAGCACCGTCACCTCCATTGACCTCGAAGGCAAGATGGAACTGATCGTCTCGCACCTGTAGGTCGCACCAACAACCCAAACGCAACAAGGGGCTCCCCCGTTCTTTAACGGGGGAGCCCCTACTCATATCTATTAATCTATCAGCCCACCCGGCTCTCCAGATCAAAAAGCGAACGAGCAGAGCGACGTTCGCAAGCAACGTTATCTAAGGACCTGGGCGGGCGTATAGGGCAACATCGATCGCGAGTTCCGCACGCAAAGGAGAGCACTTAATGTGCTCTCCGTCTTGCGCAGGACTGTCCGAGCAGGCGATGTTGCCCCATACGCCCGCCTAGCCGGATGTACGGGTTTTCCAGGTGCGGCAGATCGGCCTGAAAGAGGAGGGCATAGACCTTGAGGTCATGCCCGACGATTGAAGGCCGAGGTGCCGTGCCTGGGAAAGCCGCCTAGGTCAGTTTCACTATAGGCGCAAAGCCCTTCATGAGCTTTTTGGTCTGGCCGGTCTTTTCGAACTGCACCTCGATCATGTCTCCGGCGACCGAAATCACGGTACCCGTGCCAAAGGTCTTGTGGCTCACGGTATCGCCCGCGGCAAAGTCCTGCGATGCACTGGCGCGATCGACCTTGCGCTCCACCGTCGGCGACACCTTGGACGACGGCTTTTTGGCTCGCGGTGCACCCGAGCCAAAGGTCGAGGCAACGCGGCCGGCATCGGGCGACACCCCGCGATGGCGCTCGGTCCCGTAGCTGCTGCCGCCAAAGAAATCGTCAAAGCTCGATCCACCGCGCGAAGCGGAACCGCCGGTCGAGCGCGTATGCGAACCGAACACCTTGCCGCCGTACATATCCGAGCCCATGCCCGAGCCAAAGGTGCCGCGACGGTCGCCGCGCTTCTCCCAGCCCGTGCCCTCAAAACCGGCAGAACCGATACCGCTAAACTCGATATCCTCAAACGGAATCTCGTTGAGGAAGCGCGAGCGCGGGTTGGCAGAGGTCGAGCCGTAGGTGCGACGCGTGGCCGCATAGGTCAGGAACAGACGCTTACGGGCGCGCGTGATGGCGACGTAGGCCAGGCGACGCTCCTCCTCGAGCTTGCCCGGATCGTCACTGCCGCCAAAGTCGTGCACGTGCGGGAAGATGCCTTCCTCCATGCCGGCCACGAACACCGCCGGGAACTCCAGACCCTTGGCGGAGTGGATAGTCATCATGGTGATGGCATGTGTCTCGCCGGCCAGGGAATCCAAGTCGGAACGCAGGGCCAGCCACTCCATGAGAGCAGGCAGCGCCTTGCAGGCAAGCGGGCCGTAGGTACGCTCGATCTCGTCGGCATGCACGGCACCCGCCGGCATCTCCGTCGGCGCGGCATACGCGTTGCCCGCGATGGCGGCGGCCAGGGCATCCTGCGGCGAGAGCGCCGGGGCGGCCAAGCTATCGAGCGGATTGGAACCTGCGGCATCGCGCGCGCCGACGAGTGCCTCGAACGAGGACGCGGGCGCGGACGGTCCCGGCTCGGGCGCAGGTGCGCTCACCACGACGGGCTCGGGCTCGGCGCCGGCAGGCACGTCGGCAACACCGGCTGCGCGCAGCTCTTCTAGGCTCTCGAGCGTCCCCTCGATATCCTCGTGCGTCTCCTCAAATTCGGCGGCGACGCCCAGGAATTCCTGGATGTTCTCGGCGCGGCTCTCGGACTCCATAGTGCCCTCGGCGCGAAACGCCTGCAGCAGGCCCGTCTTATCGACAATCATCTCGACAACGTCCTTGAGCTCGCCGTCCATGCGGCGACCCTCGCGCACCAGCGACACAAAGCTCGACAGGCCGTTGCGCACCTTGGCGCTAAACATGCCGGCTTCGGCGCACGCGATCTCGCAAGCCTGGAAGAACGAGCAACGGTTGTCGCGCGCCAGCTGCTCGATCTTTTGGATCGAGGTGGAACCGATGCCACGACGCGGCGTGTTGATGACACGCTTGACGCTCATCTCGTCTGCCGGGTTCACGATCATCTTGAGGTAGGCCATGACGTCGCGGATCTCGGCACGGTCGAAGAATCGCGTGCCGCCCACGATCTTGTAGGGCACGCCCGCGCGCAGAAACATATCTTCGAGGATACGCGACTGGGCGTTGGTGCGGTAGAACACGGCGATATCGTCGTAGCTCGTGCCTTTGGCATGCAGCTTCTCGATCTCGCCGGCAATCCAGCGGCCCTCGTCGCGCTCGTCGCTCGCCTGGAAAGCCTGGATCTTCTCGCCATCGCCCTCGGCCGTAAACAGGCGCTTGTCCTTGCGCTGCGAGTTGTGACGCACCACGGCGTTGGCGGCGCTCAGGATATGACCCGTGGAGCGGTAGTTCTGCTCCAGCTTGACGGTCTTGCAGTCTTTAAAGTCCTTCTCAAAGTCCAGGATGTTGGTGATGTCGGCGCCACGCCAGCTATAAATGGACTGGTCATCGTCGCCCACGACCATAAGGTTTTGGTACTTGGCGGCCAGCAGGTTGGCGATCTCGTACTGGACGTGGTTGGTGTCCTGATACTCGTCGACGCTAATGTAGCGGAAGCGCTCCTGATACTTGTCGAGCACCTCGGGGCGGGTACGCAGCAGCTCGAGCGTGCGCACGAGTAAGTCGTCAAAGTCCATCGCGTTGGCGGCGCGCAGGCGGCGCTCCAGCTCCAGGTAGACCTGCGCGGCTTTTTTGTCATTGGGGCTGTCGGCGGATTTGAGCATGTCCTCGGGCCCGATCATGGCGTTTTTAGCCGAGCTGATCTTGCTGCGGATCATGTTGATGGGGAACTGCTTTTGCTCAATGCCGAGCGCTTGCATAATGTCACGCACCATGCGCTTTGAGTCATCGTCGTCATAGATGGTGAACTGACCGGTGTAGCCCAGCAGGTCGGCGTCCTCGCGCAGCATGCGCACGCACATGGCGTGGAAGGTGCACACCCACATACCGCGGGTGCCGCTGGGGATGAGTGCCGCCAGACGCTCGCGCATCTCGGCCGCGGCCTTGTTGGTAAACGTGATGGCCAGGACCTGCCAGGGCTTAACGCCCAGGTCGCCAAGCATATGTGCGATGCGGAAGGTCAGGACGCGGGTCTTGCCCGAGCCGGCGCCGGCAAGGACCAGCAGCGGGCCCTCGGTGGTCAGGACCGCCTCGCGCTGGGCGGGGTTCAGGCTATCGATATCGACGAGCGGCTTGGCGGGTTTGGGCGCCGGAGCCGGGGCATCGTAGATGTCGAGCGGAACGAGCTCGGGTTCCGGCGCGGCGAGGGCGGTGTACGCATCGAGCGGCACGGGTTCCGGCGCGGGCGGCACGGGTACCGCAGCATTCTTTTCCCAGGGCAGGGGCTGGGTCATGGGCGACTCCTCATCTGACGGACGGCGCGCCTGCGGGCAGCGCCATAGTTTGAGCCGTACCAGTATACCGAGCCGCGCGGACACCGACGCAAATCACACCACGACTCCGTGCGCCACCGTCAGGCCCGCCCCAGCGAATTTGGTGCATTGGGGTCAGGTTGCTTTGCACCAATCTATTGACAATCACGAAACCGCCGATGTCATGACAGCAGCAGCGAGCGGCGGCCAGAGCGAACAAATTGGCATGAAAAGGGGGCGGCATAGACCTTTTGGTCATGCCACCCCCTTTGAATGACAAGTTGTCGCTCTGGTCGCCGCGCAGCGTCAACCAAGTTACAGGCCGAGCATAGGCTCCAGGACAAAGAAGTACGCGAGCACCACGATGCCCAGGACGATGCGGTAGACGCCGAAGCACTTAAAGTCGTGACGGCGGACGAAGCCCATAAGCCACTTGATGGCAATGAGCGAAACCACAAAGGCCACAACGCAGCCCACGCCCAAGATAGCGATTTCGTTGGTACCGAACGTGCCGCCCTTGATGAAGTATTTGACCAGCTTGAGCGCACTTGCGCCAAACATGACAGGGATGGCCAGGAAGAACGTGAACTTAGACGCCACCGAGCGCGTGCAGCCCAGCAGCAGGCCGCCGATGATGGTAGAGCCGGAGCGCGACGTGCCCGGCACCAACGAGAGCACCTGGAAGCAACCGATACCCAGCGCAGTCTTCCAGCTCAGGTCCTCGAGCGTAGTGATGGATCCAAAGTCCAAGTTATCGTCATCGTCTGCAGCGGCAGTCGCAGCGGGCGCGGCAAAATGCGCACCGGCGGGGCGTCCGCCCGCCGCCACAGCACGCGAACCAAACGAACCGGCAAGAGCGGCCTGGTCGCGCTTGTTCGCGCGCCAGTTCTCAATCACGATAAACAGCACGCCGTACACAATGAGCGCCAGCGCCACGACGGAAGCATTATAGAAATGCTCCTCCATCCAGTCGTTAAGCGGCAGACCGATCGCCGCGGCGGGAATGCAGCCGAGCACAATCTTGCCCCACAGCACCCAGGTGTCGCGACGGCCCTCCTTGCCCTTGCTGGGAGAAAACGGGTTGAGGTCGTAGAAGAACAGGACGCAGACGGCCAAAATGGCGCCAAGCTGAATCACGACCAGGAACATATTCCAGAACGTCTCGCTCACGTTCATCTTGACGAACTCATCCACCAAGATCATGTGACCGGTCGACGAAACAGGCAGCCATTCGGTGATGCCCTCGACCAGGCCCATGAAGGCAGATTTTAGAAGCTCGATGATATCCAAAGGGACCCCCTCGTTAGACACCCGCCGATATTGTTCTGCGGACGGTGCGGGTGATGTCCCATTATCAACCGTTGGCGGCGCACCTGCGCCTACCCTCACCAAAAAACTCGCCCGTTCACAGAATTGCGAGCGGTCAAACCCAAATCCTTGGGTATAACTGCAACAAGATAAAGTGTCCGGCGGCCACGCATCCGCACCCGCCCGATGCACGAGCCCCGCACCCGTGCGATAGACCAAGGAGGAAACCATGAACGAGGGCTATACCAAGGTATTTGTTTCACTCGACGGTACTGAGCAGCAGGATTTTGTGCTCGCACGCGCCATCAAGGTCGCCGCGAACAACGGCGCCAAGCTGATTATCGGCCACGTAATCGATTCCACGGCACTCGAGAGCGCCGGTTCCTATCCGGTCGATCTGGTCAACGGCCTAGAGGAGGCATTTAAGAACTCCATCGCCAAACAGCTCGAAGAGGCCAAGGCCAATCCCGATATTCCCGAGGTCGAGGTCATGATTCGCGCCGGCCGTATTCGCGAGACGCTCAAGGACGAGATGCTCGACGTAGTCAAGCCTGACCTGGTGCTCTGCGGCGCTCGCGGCCTGTCCTCGATCAAGTACGCGCTCTTGGGCTCGATTTCGACGTTCCTGCTGCGCAACACCGACTGCGACATCCTGGTCGTGAAGTAGCGTTGCTCCCACCGGCCGCGGGGCCTGCGGGGTTTCCACGGGCACGCCCTCACCGCGTTGCGGCTGCGGGATGTGCCCTTAGGAAACCCCTCCCGACCTCGCGGCCTTCGCAGCCTTACTTCAACGAGTTGTCTGATGGAAAAATGGCGTGCCGCCCCGTTTGGGGCGGCACGTTTTGTTTGGAGGGGCAGCACGTTTTTGTTATTGAGCGATCCTGCTGAGGCGAGTTTGCACTTCTGGAATGATCTTCTCGAACATTGCCTCCGCCTCGGGAAAGCCTTCTTCTTTGAGACTGTGCGCGGCGTCTCTTAGCGCGTCTGGGACCTCATTGCAGGTGTCGTTAATCATTCCGGTGACGATTCCCCCGGGCAAACCCGCCTCGATCATATGGCTTATCACCGACCCGCGCGTTACGTCGTCGATCTTGCGGCTCCCACCAAACGAGACGCCCATCTCGCGAACGAGACTGGGGTAAAGCGTTGTGCACAGCACGTCATAAAGCGGCGCCAACCTCACCTGCTTCCAACTTTCGTCCCACACGAGCGACCAGTTCTTAAGATGGTTATCGCAGTTGCCCACGGCATAATCGAACAGCTGGTTATAGCCGATAAGGAACCTATCCTCCATTTGATTCGTCGACGCCCTTCGCACCGTATCGACGATAAGTCCCAGGTAATTAACGCCTGTCGACTCATATTTGAGCCCACGCGAGATACCCTTGGCCTGACAAATATCCTCCTGATGCAAACGGTATGGAACTGGCAGTCCGTCAACCGAGCGCCCCGTATCGAACGTTATTCGGTCAAATCGCTTCACAGCGATAATCGGCTCGGCGTCCTCAACTCGGATAAGAAAACACTCTTCGGCCGATAGGTCCATTAGAGAGGCAGCTCTCACGCACATCGCTTCGCACACTGTCTCGCCCGGAAACGCCTTCGATCCCGCCTTGAGGATGTGCGTAGATGGAGCCGCTCCATGAGGCAGATACCATCCGCCACATGGGTCATCGCCCGTATGGTAGAGGCCGACCTTTGCCTGAGCACCCGCAAGGGAGATTCGGCTCTCGAGCGCTAGACCGAAGGCCACCTCCGCCGGCGCGTATGCCAGCCTGCCCAGCTGCTCATCACCTATCTCTTCATAGCCCATTTCAAAGCCGTCGGCTGAAGGCTCTCGCGTTAAAACCAGAGCGCCGACGGGTTCATCGCGGACCAAATCGAGAACCTTAAAGAAATCTCCGCGTTCCGCTCGCGCCTTTTTCTCAAGATCCCTGTTGAGCTGCCCCTCCGGAATGATGCCGGAGAAAAAGGAGCCCGTTATATCCGAACTAAATGTCTCGGCTGACAACGGCAGCGAGGTCGAAATCGGGGCCGCATCAGCGCTCTCGAGATACTTGGGGTCATAGGTGAATAATGGATGCCCGGCGTTTTCCTCCAATATGCCAACCAGCTGGTAGATCCCATTAAACTCACGGTGAACGAATAGCGTACCATCCATTATTTCCCCCTCACCTTCAGAATGAAATCGATATCCACGATGGAGGCGTAGTCGAAAATGACACCGATTTCGACTGTTGTGCGCCCTCGCTCGATATCACCGATCACGCGAAGGCTGCGACCCGTCATAGTCGCGACGTCGCGCTGAGTTAAGCCGAGCTCGCGCCTCCTGAGCCTAAGAGCCTTCCCCATCTCGGCCGGATCGAAAACCGTGCGTTCCGAGAAAGCAGCTTCTGACGGCTTGAGCTTGATACGCCCATCCAACTTTTTAATCGTTGTCACTGTTCTCATGATGCTCCCAGCTATATTCCTATTCGTGAACATAGTATAAAACTGTGAAGCTATGTTCATGTACGGGAATATAGTGTAGACTACATTTGCAATGTTCCCGTTCAGGAATATAGCTGCTGAGAAGCCCCGGCTTCTTTCTAGATAGGAAGAATCTGATCGACCGCGCCGTGCGGGCTGATTACTCGAAGTATTGAAACTTATTCGTTGAAAACGCGAATGTTACGACGAAGCCTTCGCCGGAGTCGGATGCCGCGGTGACGTCGATGCCCATCTTGGAGCACAAGCGCGCCACCAGGTAGAGGCCGATGCCCGTTGCGCGCTTGGTGGCGCGGCCGTTGTCGCCGGTAAAACCCTTCTCGAACACGCGCGGCAGGTCGGCCGCGCTCACGCCGCAGCCGTTGTCCGCGACGGTGAGCTCGATGCGTTCGCTCGCCAAGCCCTCGTCCAGCAACGCGCCCGAAAACACGATCTTCGCGCCGTCCTCGCACGCATATTTAATGCTGTTCTGAATGAGCTGGCCCAGAATAAACTCGAGCCACTTCTCGTCGGTAAAGACCTCAAAGTCGAGGTTCTCGCACACCGGCGCCACATGTGCCGCGATAAGTTCGCGCGCGTTGGCTTTAATCGCACCCGTCACCAAGGTCTTGAGATCCCAGCGGCGAATCAGGTAGTCGCGCTCCACGACTTCCGAGCGCGCATAGTACAGCGCCTGGTCGATATAGCGCTCCACGCGAGCCAGCTCGCGGCCCAAATCATCCACACGCGACAGGTCGTCTTCGCTGCCGTCCAGGTTTTCAAGAATCAGATGGGCTGCCGCCAGAGGCAGTTTTGCCTCGTGGACCCAGCTCTCGATATAGTCGCGATAGTCATCGGTCTGGCGCCGGCCTTCGGCAACTTCGTCGCAAGCTGCTTTGCCCACCCGGCGCAAGACCTCGTACTCGAGCTCGCCCTCGGCATAGGTCGGGCATTGCACCATCTCCTGCACCCATGCGGGACTCTCGAGCTCCTCTGCCGCGCGCTCCAACTGACGCAGAAAACGGCGGCGACGCGCATACTCGATCACGATGCCCAGCATGCCAAAGATAAAGGACACACCGACCGCCACGACCACGATAGATGTCGAAGCGCCGGCGACCGTCAGCACAAAGCAGCTCAGCAGCACGCCGCACGCCCACACGGCGACGGGAAGCAGCGCATCTTTGAAGAATTTGGCAAATGACATAGCCGGCCCCTAGACCGAATAGCCCTGGCCGCGGTGCGTCGTCAAATACCCCTTGATGCCGATTTTATCGAGCGTGGTGCGCAGGCGGTTGATGTTGACGGTAAGCGTGTTGTCGTCCACGAAGGCGTCGGAGTCCCACAGGTCCTGCATGATGGCCGAGCGCGAAACGATCTTGCCCGCGCGGCTCAGAAGCAGCGAGAGGATACGCAGCTCGTTTTTGGTGAGCTCGGTGCTGGTGCCGGTTGCCGTGTTGGTGACCATGGAGCGGGCGAGGTCGAGCTCTAATCCCTTATGGACGAGCGTGCTGCGCTCGCCTGCCGCCGCGGTGCGACGCA
This sequence comes from Collinsella sp. CLA-ER-H9, assembly GCF_040092295.1. NCBI lineage: Bacteria > Bacillati > Actinomycetota > Coriobacteriia > Coriobacteriales > Coriobacteriaceae > Collinsella > Collinsella sp. CLA-ER-H9. Next base: position 49,662 of record NZ_JBBNLV010000007.1, on the reverse strand, counting down.
GCAGTGCGTTGATGCGCGCCACGAGCACGCGCGCGCTGTAGGGCTTGGGAACAAAGTCATCCGCGCCAAGCGTCATGGCCATGACCTCGTCGATCTCGGTCGTGCGCGACGTGAGAACGATGATGGGGACCTCGGATTCGCGACGGACCTCATGGCAGATGTGCTGGCCGTCTTTGACGGGAAGCGTCAGGTCGAGCAGTACCAAGTCGGGTGCAGCGGCCAGGATGTCACGCGAGACGTGCTCGAACGATTCGCAGGCCTCAACCTCAAAACCGGCACGGGCAAGGATATCGGCAAGCTCGCGACGAATGGGCTCGTCGTCCTCAACGATATAGATTAGCGCCATGGATTCCGCTCCCCTCTTGGTTGTCTTGCCACCATTATGGCTGCGAAACTGCAGGTGTGCACCGCGCGCGGTGCCAAGGTGACAGAACTGTTCGCGAGCGGGGGGCGTTTTGTCCGCCTCGCACTCGCAGCGGTGGCGGGGACCAAAATGATTCTTTAATCCCCGTCCCAGAAAAATCATTTAGCGGCGGGCGCGGAGCTTTTCGTAGCCTTCGGCGAAGAAGGTGACCATAGCAGCGTCCGCCTCTGCGGCATCGGTATCGTCGGCGGGGACCACGCCGTGCTCGTCGCTCACCAGGAACAGCGCGCCCTTAAGCTGCGCGGGAATGTCCACGCGCGTGACCGGGATGCCCTTGGTCTGAGCCAGCTGTTCGATGAGCGTCGCCGTGCCGCACAGGCACTCGTCCGCCGGCGCCACAAAGGCAAGCTCGCCGTTGTTGACGGCGGCGAGCAGCTCGGGCGCCACGCCGGTCTCGTCGGCCTCGGAGCGGGCCTCGGCGGAGCGGACACGCAGCGCCTTGGCCGACGTATCGGCCAGCGGCTCGTACTCCCCCACCGTCATGGCAGCGTTGCCGTTGACGTCAATCACCAGCATGAGCACGCCGTCGTGCGCGGTGTAATCGCCCTCGGCAAGCGACCACTCAACGTGCTGTTTGGCCCAGCTGAGCATGTTATGGGTAAGCGGCTCGCCCTGCACCAGGCGCTCGGACAGTGCGCGAATGTGGCGGTTGAGCATGGGCACCTTTTTGTTGGACATGCGCCAACGGCAGACAAGCGCGGGCTTGTCGAGCGTAAACTTCTCGACCGCCTCCTGATTGGCGCAAAAGTCCTCGTACGCACGCTGATCCTCGGCATTGCCAAACAGCTCGGCATCATCAATCTGGGGCATGGTCATACCTTTCGTGTTAGTCATTCCGTCCTCTTATACCAAAAAGACGGCCCTCCAAACGGAGCGACCGTCTTTTGCAGAGATTATTTTGTCCCGAGGCGAAACTTAGTGCCTAAAGTGGCGGGCCCCCGTGAAGACCATCGCAATACCATGCTCGTTGCAGGCCTGGACGCTCTCGTCGTCGCGCTTGGAGCCGCCGGGCTGGATGATGCAGGTCACGCCGTGCGCGGCAAGCACGTCGACGTTGTCGCGGAACGGGAAGAACGCGTCGCTTGCACAGGCAAAGCCGCCCTTCTCCACGCCCTCGCGCTCGCAGAAGTCCTCGGCGCGCTCGCAGGCAAGCAGTGCAGAGTCAACGCGGTTGGGCTGACCCGGGCCCATGCCAATGCCGGCCTTACCCTTGGAGACCAGGATGGCGTTGGACTTGACGCCCTTGCAGACCTTCCAGGCAAACTCGAGCTCGGCCATCTCGGCGTCGGTGGGCTTGCGGTCGGTGGGGAACGTAAAGGTCGCGGGATCCTCGGTCACGTGGTCGACCTCCTGCACCAGCATGCCGCCGTCGACGGAGCGCAGCTCCACCTGGGCGCCGTGGTCCACGCCGCCGGTAGCCAACACGCGCAGGTTGGGGCGCTTGGCCATACGCTCGAGCGCCTCGGCAGTGTAGCTCGGGGCAATGATAACCTCGACGAACTGCTTGTTCTGATCGGCAAAGTGCTCAACCAGCTCATAGGGGACCTCGCGGTTGCAGGCGATGATGCCGCCAAAGGCGCTCTTGGGATCGCAGGCGAAGGCGCGGTCGTAGGCGGCCGTGATGCCCTCGGCCACGGCGGAGCCGCAGGGGTTCTGATGCTTGAGGATCACGCAGGCCGGCTCATCGAACTCGCGGACCAGGTTCCAGGCGGCGTCGGCATCCAGATAGTTGTTGTAGCTGAGCGGCTTGCCCTGGATCTGCTCGGAGCCAACGAGCGGGAACTGCGAGCTCGCGGTGTTCTCGCAGCCCTCGGCAAAGCGATAGACCGTGGCCTTCTGCTGCGGGTTCTCGCCATAGCGCAGGTCGTCGACCTTCTCCAGCGAGATCTCGAGCTTGGCAGAGGTGTCCGCCACGTCGCTTGCCTGGGCGGCAAGCCAACGGGAGATAGCCGTGTCGTAGGCGGCGGTGGTCTGGTAGACCTTCACCTGCAGGCGACGACGGGTGGCAAGCGTGGTGCAGCCACCGGTCTCGTGCATCTCGGCCAGGACGGCGTCGTAGTCGGCCGGGTCGGAGATAACGGTAACGCTCGCGGCGTTCTTGGCGGCAGAACGCAGCATGGAGGGGCCGCCGATATCGATGTGCTCGATGGCATCCGCGAAGGTGACCTCGGGGTTGGCGACGGTCTTCTCGAACTCGTACAGGTTGACGACGACCAGGTCGATCAGCTTAATGCCGTGCTGAGCGGCCTCCTGCATGTGCTGCTCGGAATCGCGGCGGGCCAGCAGCGCGCCGTGAACCTTGGGGTGCAGGGTCTTAACGCGGCCGTCCATCATCTCGGGATAGCCCGTGAACTCCTCGATGGGGGTTACGGGAACGCCCGCGTCCTCGATGGCACGAGCCGTGCCGCCCGTAGAGATGATCTCGACGCCAAAGTCATCGACCAGCGTCCGTGCGAAATCGACGACGCCCGTCTTATCGGTAACCGAGATCAACGCGCGTGCGATCTTCACATCAGATCCCATGCAGTCCTCCTGTCTGGTACGCCGCCGTGCTCTGTGAGTCGGTGATACGTCGATCTGCAGCGCTCGCGCAGCGGCATTGAAAATACTGATTCAATGTAGCGCATCGAGCGCATCGATGCACCCCGCAACGGGCGCATGTGCAGAAAAAGTTTGCGCGCGGAGGGGATGGGCACGGCACCGGGCACGGTGAGTTCATGGAACACAGGGGCACCATAATTAGATGCCAATAGCGTGGTAGAACTGTGCTCGATATGCATCCGCAAAAGAAAGAGGCACCATGGTCTCGCGGGTTCTCTACCGACCGTTTGATACCGAAGACTTCGACGCCATCGCGCTGATTCTGCAGCAGCTTTGGCACAACAACTCGGATAACGATGAGTACAACCGCCTTGAGGCCGCGTGCGACCTCGCCTATTGCCTTTCGTCATCGACGTTTTCGCAGGTTGCCGTAATCGACGGTCAGGCGCGCGGCATTGCGCTCGCGCGTGCGGGACAGAGCTCCGGCGCCACCGTCAAGGAACATTGGATGGATACCGAACGCGCGCTGCTATCGCAGATGCGCGAGCTGGAGCCCGATGCCTGCGCCGAGTATCTCTCGTTTGTGCGCGCAACCATCCGAACCAACAACCGCCTGCTCGAAAGCAGCCCGTTGCCACACGACAACGAGGTCACGCTGCTTGCCGTGGATCGCGATGTCCATGGCCTGGGCGTTGGATCGGTGCTGCTCGACGCCGCGGTCTCGCACCTGTCCTCGCGCGGGGCGACGAGGGCGCACCTGTACACCGACTCCAACTGCTCGTGGAAGTTCTACGAGCTGCATGGCTTTAAGCGCACGGCCACGCACCGCGCCAACCGCGAAGAGCGCCGTCACGACATGCCGCGCGAAAGCTTCCTCTACGAACTCGACCTAACAGCCTAGGCCCAGCAGCCATACCTAGTCATTTAGGAACGTCCCCAGTGACTAGTCGTTGGGGACAGTCTTCGTAGGTAGCGCATAAAAAGGGATGGGCTTCCCCCGACGGCTGTCGAGAAAAGCCCATCCCATAATTTACGACCGTTAGAACGTTCCGCCGCCGCCTCCGCCGACGCCGCCGCCGCCGCCGCCGGAAAAGCCGCCGCCGCTGCCGCCGCTCGAGCTATCGGAACTCGAAGCCAGCTCGCGGATGGTCTCGTGATACACATCGTTGAACGAATCGAGCGGAGACTCGTTGCCGTAGTGATGGTAATACCACCAGTAGCAGGGGTAGTTGTCGTAGAAATCGTCGCTGTTGCGCAGATCCGCAGGCACGGCCTCGGCCAGCTGTCGCAGCACTTCTTTCGAAACGCCCAGGGCAACGCCCATCACCAGCAGTTTGTTCCACAAGATCAGGTCGCTGGGGATAGCCTCCTTCAGGCGCGTAAAGTCCTCGAGCCAATGCTTGAGCGCCTTGCAGCGAGCCGCCACCTCGGCGCCCTCCGGCGTGTAACGGCGGAAGGTGCAGCTCAGGACAAAGCCCACGATCGTGACGGGAATCGAGATCATAGCGGCGCCGACGTTGGCGTCCGCAAAGTCGGTATAGATCAGAGAGCCCAGAATGCCAAAGACAATGATGATGCCGAGAACCAGGCCGGCCACCATCGCGATAGTGCCATCCGATGCGATAAACTCACGCGCCTCCAGCTTGCCCTTAACCGTGCTCTGATAGTCCTCGAGCTTGTCGCCAACAGATGTGGTGCGCTCGCTAGCGTACTCCTCCAGCTCGCTAAACGTGCGCGAACGGACTCCGTCCTTATCGGGCTTAACGCCGGCGAAGAAGACCTTGAGCACATCGCGATCGATGCCGTCCTTCTTGGCAGCCTTCCAGGCCTCGTCGGTCACCGTGATGCGATACGTCTGCTCCTCTTTTTCGCGACGGAGCAGGCCCTTCTTCTTGGCCTCGGTCGCTTCTTCCAGCTTGATCACGCGGTCGTCGGTCAGCTTCATCAGCGTGGCGATATATGCCTGATCGGGCACGTTGTTCCAGCTCATAAGAGCTGCAAGCACCGCGGGATGGTCGGCGGAGGGCACATCGCGGAAGTACTCGTCTTGGAAGAGCGGCTTGGGCTTGGGCCTGCGTAGCTTGAGCATCACGATCACACCGGTATAGGCAACCGCCACGACAACACACGCCACGGCAATCGCGCCGGCAACCGCACGCGCGTGCTCACGGCGGGCGTTGGCCTCGTCGGCCCATGCCTTCTCTTCACTCAGAATCGTCGACATGCGCTCTTCGCTCGAGGCGGCGAGCTGTGGCACCCAGTCGCTGGGGAAAGCGATGCGCGCCTCGGCGAACTCGCCCTCATACACGCAGGGAATGGTGTAGGTGACCATGGGCTCGCTCTCGTCGAGCGATACGTCGCCCGTCAGCGGGCCGTGGCCCCATGCGCGGAAGTTATCGCCCTTGACGGCCGCCGTCCCGGCGGCGGCATTTGCGAAGTACACTTCCATCTCGACATCATCGGAATCCGCAGACCAGCCGTCGCCCACAAACTTCCAGTAGAGCTCGGCGGTATCGGACCAGTTCATAACCGCACCGGTCATGGTGTAACTCACGTAATAGATCGCGCTATCGCCGCTCTCGTGGGGGCTGAACACCTTGATCTTTACGCCGTCGTCGGACTGCTCAACCGTATAGACGCCGTTGTCGCCTTTGTTTGCGCTGTCGACCTTGTTAAACGCGGTGTCGTCTTCCTCGACGCTCAGCACATTGACGCCCGCCGCGCCGCCCTGCTGGTTAGAGCCTGTATTGATCTCCCAAAACACGCCGTTGATGTCGTCATCGAAATCAAACTGGCGTCCCTCGACAACGGTCAGCGAGCCGTCGGCCTCAACCGTGGCGCCGATATAGGTTTGGGTCATGGAGTAGCCGTCGGCACGTGCAACGGCGGGCAACAGCAGCAGTGCGCACGCGACGAGCGCGCAAATGGAAACAAATCGCGCAAACGGGCGGCGCTGCCGGCTGACTTTGGCGGCGAGGGTGTTCATAGGCACATCCTTTGTCTGTAAAACCAACAGCGCCATTGTCCCACGTTTGCGGGTACGCATGACGAATATCTGGGCCAACGGAACGTCAAATGGGACAAAAGTCCCACCCGAGTCTGGCACTTAGGGACGTTCCTAATGATCTATTGGGGACGGAGGAAAACGGATCATTGGGTTGAACCGACGGACTGCAACAAATTTGTCGTTTGGGACGCTCTTTGGCCGAGTCCTGCGCCAGCAATAGATACCACTTCACAGCTCCGTCACAGGTGTAGCGGCTTTGTGTGGGCGCGGCATGCGCTGATTGAGCCGTCAGTCGAGGGGCATAAAGCAGTTGAGCGAAAACGGTTGCCCCTTTCCCGTTCGCTCGAGGATCATGTCCCCCTTTTCCGCGGAAACCCCGGCAGTTGCGAAGAGCTGCCGGGGTTTCTGTCGTGTATAAGGCCGAGTCGGCGTACGGCGATCGAGACGTTGGGCCGCAGACCCACCGTGCGCAATGCGCAGCGCCGCCAACTTGCGAGCCACGGAAACGCCTTCCCTACCGTGCCCCGCGCTATACTCGTCCGCATGGATATCAAAACACGCAACATACCAACGCCCGCCGCGGATGCGCCAACGACGCAGCCTGCCTCCGTTCCCGCACCTGTCGTGGGCCGTTTTGCCCCGTCGCCCTCGGGCCGCATGCACCTGGGCAACGTGTTCAGCTGCCTGTGCGCGTGGCTTTCGGCCCGCAGCCAGGGCGGCAGCATCGTGTTGCGCATCGAGGACCTGGACGATCGCTGCAAGCGCCCGGAACTTGCCACTCAACTGATTGACGACCTGACCTGGCTGGGACTCGAGTGGGACGAAGGCCCCTACTACCAGCACGATCGCCTCGACCTGTACGAGGGCGCCTTGCGCCAGCTGCAAGACGCCAGCCTCACCTACCCCTGCTTTTGCACGCGTGCCGAGCTCCACGCCGCGAGCGCGCCGCACGCCAGCGACGGCACGCCCATCTACCGCGGCGCCTGCCGAGGCCTTTCGGCCGAAGAGGTCGCCCGCCGCAGTGCCCTGCGCGCCCCGGCCACGCGCCTGCGCGTGCCCGACATCGACGACCTCGCGGGCGACGTGATCGAATTCGTGGACCGCACGTACGGGGCCCAATGCGAGGCGCTCGCCACCGAGTGCGGCGATTTTTTGGTGCGCCGCAGCGACGGCGTTTTTGCCTATCAGCTAGCCGTGGTGGTCGATGACGCCGCCATGGGCGTTACCGAGGTCGTGCGCGGATGCGACCTGCTGGGCTCCACGCCCCGCCAAATCTACCTGCAGCATCTGCTGGGACTTCCCACGCCGCACTACGCGCACATTCCGCTGCTCATGTCGCCGGACGGCCGTCGCCTTTCCAAGCGCGACCGCGACCTGGACCTGGGCGAGCTCCGCGCCCGCTTTGGCACGCCCGAGGCACTGCTGGGCTGGCTCGCCAGGCAAACGGGCATCGCACCGGACGCCACACCGCGCTCTGCCGAGCAACTGGTCGAGCACTTTAGCTGGGACGTCATCCGCGCACACCGGGAAAACATCACCGTAACGGCCGAGTAGCCGCTCACTCCACCCCTACGCAACATCCCAGGGCTGGAGTTCGTCGCCCAGGCGAACGATACAGTCGTAGAGCACGGTGTGGCGCTCGGCCGGGTTGGCATCCCGATGAAAATGCCCGTAATACCAGCGTTTGTAATCCAAGCGGTCTTCCAGCTCATCGAAAAATGCCGTCAGCCGATCAACGGCGGGATAATTCCAGCCAGGCCCCGGATAGAGCGTGGGCGAAAGCATGCGCGTAGAGCAGGTGTGGGTGATCACGTAGTCGACCTTCCAACCCACGCTGTCGAGCTTTGCCCGCGCCTCCTCAAAGTTGCGCTCATCCGGCAGCTCCTGCGGCCACCAGCTGGAATAGGGAATGCGGTATTCCTTATCCACACTCGTGGCGCCGCCCATGGTAAAAATCGTTGAGCCGTCGAGCTCAAAAACCTCGCCGCGCGTCAGGCGCCGTATGGGCGAGGTGTCCGACAGGCGCTGCGTCAGACCACCATGCCACAGCTCCATAGGGCGCTCCGCCCAATGGTCGAAGCGTTCGTGGTTGCCGTCGACGAACAACACGGTATAGGGACGCGATTCCAGCCAGGCGATATCGGCGCACTCCTCGGCAGAGAAATCCCAGGGAAAGCCAAAGTCGCCCGCAACAATCAGATAGTCGTCACTCGTCAGACTATCCCCAAGATCCCAGTCGCGCAGCTTTTGCATGTCGACGCCACCGTGAATGTCGCCCGTCACATAGACCGTCATCGGATCACCACTTCCCTCTTATAGGTTTCGAGATCGTGCTCGATCTGCTCGTTGCCCGTGGCGTTGACCCACCACGGCCACTTGACGCAGCTCACCGGCTCGTCTACCTGCACAAACCACGACTTGAGCTCCTCCAGGCTCACCGGGGCGTAGCTGTTAGCGTCCGCGCCCACGTCATAGCGCAGCAGCCCCTGTCTGAGGTTGAACTTGTTGTACGCGTCGCCACAGCTGTGGATATGCCCGTGCAGATGCCAGCTACCGTGCGACATGCCCTGCCAGTCGACCATGGGATAGTGGCTCAGCACGATTTTTTGGCGGTCAATCTTGAGCACGCAAATGGGCGGCTCGACGATAAAAGCATCCGCTACGGCAGGCTGCGTCCAGTCTTTGTCGTGGTTGCCGGGCAGTAGGTGGACGCGCTTGCAGACAATGCTTTTGCGCAGCTCGTAGGCGTCTTGGACCGTCATCTTAAAGCTAAAGTCACCCAAGATGTAGAGCTCGTCATCCGCAGCAACCTTGCTGTTAATGTTGGCGACCATGGCATCGTTCATCTGCGCAACAGTCGACCAAGGCCTATCGCTAAGCCGTAGCATGTTCTCGTGTCCAAAGTGAGTATCGCCGGTAAACCAGATCACGGGGACCTCCTGTTGCTGCGGGGTATCCATCCCTTAGGGCTTACCCCTCGTTCTTCCATCCAAACGGGTCGAGCACCCAAAAAATCAGATCGAGTACGCCGCCGGTCATCATGGCGCCGGCAAGGGCCATGCAAACGTGCAGAGAACTGGCACTTCGGAGCACGTCGAATGGCCCCAGAACAGCCAGCAGCGCGACCGCTGCGCCGGCAAGGCACAACGCGAGGCACGGCCCCGCGTCCTTGACGCACTTCTTTGCGAGATGCTTGGTGTTATCGCTCATTGGTATCGAACTCCTTAGAGGATCGTTGTTTGGGTACATGCCGCCGCGGCAGAGCAGGGCGGCAGGGTAAGTGTCCCATGCCGTGCGGACACGTTTTTAAACCCATGTATCCGCAGGGACCCATGTCCTTGCAGAACACCCCCGAAGAATCGTCTAAGCCGCTGGCGGGCAACATACTGAACAGGGGGTCTTTCCTCGTTTGAGCGCGGTCGCCAGTGGCACGCTTGTTCTAATGGCATTTTGAGGAAGGTTTTTGCATCCCCCAGAACGGTGATAAATCTTGCCGTTCTTGATGACGATCACCTTGGTTTTTGAAGCAGCCACGCTGCGGGACTTGATGGGCGCATCCGCCTTTTGACGAGCCGGTGCCGTTTTCCGAGGCCAGCCTCTCGGAAAATCAGAATCGCAGAATCGATTGATGTAGCTGTCGAAACATCCATCGAACAGCAGCCCCGTTGCCAAGCCCGCCATGAACCCACAGGCAATCGCGGCCTCTCCTCTAATTTGCATATGTCCCTCCTTAATTAATCTTGAAGATAAAAGCGGCGCGCGCCGCAGGACCCATGCCCTTGCGGCGCGCGCCGAAAATGATCCGCTTTCCTCCGTCCCTAACGGATCAGCTGGCGGCGCTTGTCGGACAGGAAGACGCCGGCGGCAACCAGGACCGTGCCTCCAATTACGAACGTCTCGCCCAGCAGGTTGGACACGTCGCCCGTGGCGGGCATCGTCGTCTGCTGCGTGGTGGCCTCGGACGCCGAGGTCATGTGCTTGGCCTGGTACGCCACCTGCGTCGCAGGCTGAGTCTGCTCGCCATTCCCGCGCTCGGCGGCCTCTTGGCGAGCGATCTCGGCGTTGAGCTCGACAATAGCCTGGTCGAGCTCGGCCTTGGCGGCGGTATAGTTGGCAAGCGCCTCCAAGTAGGCAGGTGCCACAGCATCCGTCGCAGCAACGGCAGCGTCGAGCTCAATCTTGGCAGCTGCGGCGCGCTCGGCGGCATCGTGGGCTGCAGCGATCTTAGCGTTGAGCGCCTCATCCGCATCGTTGGCACGGCCGCTAGCGATGGCGTCGGCAAGGTTGATCCTGCGCAGGCGGGCAACCGCGGCGGCAGAAGCATCGCGATCAGCGGTCGCATCCGTTACGGCGTCGTCCGCCGCAGTCACGCCAGACTCGGCATCGGTCTTCGCCGAAGCCGCTGCCTCAACAGCAGCATCGGCAGCGGCCTTGTCCTCCGTCGCCTGAGCAAGCGCCGCGGCGGCATCATGTAGCTGAGCCGCACGAGCAGCAGCCGCGACGGATGCGGCCTGAGCCGCGGTCACAGCCGTGCCGGCACCGCTCGCAGCAGCCTGGGCGGCAACAAGCTCGGCCTGGGCAGCAGCGACGTCGGCATCTGCCTGGCCTGCCGCACCCTGCGCGGCATTCACTGCAGCCTGCGCGTCAGCCTGAACGGCACGCGCCCCCTCGAGCACCGCCGAGGCCGCATCAAATGCACGCTGAGCAGCGGCAACGTCGGCAGAGTACGCAGCCAGCTCGTCCTGGTCGGCAGCAAGCGCGCTCTCCTTGTCGCCAACGCCGGCGCGAGCGGCATCCAGCGCACGCCGGGCAGCGGCACCTTGCCCTTGGCGACATCGAGTTCATCAGACTTGGCAGTCACGACACTCTGCGCCGCGGTAACCGCAGCGCTGGCAGCGTCCACGTCGGCGCGGGCATCAGCCACGGCACGCGCAGCGGCCTCAGCCGCGGCCTGCTTCTCCCCCACGGCAGCCTGGGCATCCGAGGCCCCAGCGGCAGCAGCGTCAACATCGGCGGCAGCAGCATCGACTTGAGCCTGCCTTGCAGCGGCGGCCTGCGACGCGGCGCTCACCTTGCCGCCAGCCTGCGCAGCCGCGCCCTGAGCGGCAGAAAGCTCCTGACGAGCCGCGTCCACGCCCTGCCCAGGATTTGCCAACGAGTCACACCACGCATTAAGCGCAGCCTCGTATTCGGCAACCGTCATCGGATTGGCGGCATTCGTGTACCATCCTCCAGACATAGAGAACGTCTGCGCCTGCGTAAGCCAACGGTTCATCGTCCCGCGCGTGCAAACCCCCATACCCGTTACGGTGTAATCGGGATCGATCACATTCATGTAGTGACCGACTGTATGCACGCTCCCGCCATGCGCAGCCACGTAGCGATCGATTTCGTCGCCATGCTGCTCGTAGAAATCAAAAGCAGCCTTTCCCGTAAGGCCCGTCGCTCCCAGCGTAGCCGCAGCGCGGTCAAAGACGGCCTTCTCCTGATCGACCCACTGGATGAACGGGTCGCTTCCGTAGTTCCACGCCACGTTTTCGCCCACGTTGAACTGCATGGCGTGCGCAGTCTTGGTATCGGAGAAATTCGCATCGGCAATCGCGGTCGCCATCATGGCATACGTCACCTTGAGCTCACCCAGGCCAACGCTCGCACGATACTTGTTGCACGCCTTGAGCCACACAATCGCTTGCTTCATGTTGGTCAGACTCGTCGCGTCAACCTCCTCGCCCACCTTGGTGAGGCTGGCATATTTGCAGTTGAGAATCAGGTCCGCCGCATCGTCGGCACCCACGCTCTTAAAGAACGCAATGGCGCCCTGGCGGTAGTTTTCCGCCGAGGCGTTCGCCGTAGCCTGAGCGGCGTCGAGCTTGGCCTGCGCTTGAGCTACAGCCTGATCGGCCTGCTGCTTTTGAGCCTTTGCCTGGTCGAGCGCCTTGTCGGCAGCGTTCTTCTCGTCCTTAGCGGCCGAGAGCTTGGCCTGAGCGTCGGCCAGCGCCGCAAGCGCATTGGCATGCTCGGCCTTAGCCTGATCGACGGCGGCGTCTGCCGCGGTCGCAGCAGCCGTGGCAGCGTCCAACTTGGACTGCGCGTCAGCCGCAGCCTGCTGCTGGACGGCGAGCGCCTGCTGAGCAGCCTGCACCTCACCCTCGGCAGTGGTCACTTCCTGCGAGGCAGCAGCGAGTTCGCCCTCGCGCTGCGCCTGGACCGACTTGGCGGCGTCCAGCGCGGCAGCGGCGGCGTCCACCTTGGCCTTGGCAGCCTCGTACTCCGGGCCCGCGGCACCCTGCTCGGCACGGTCGAGATCGGCCTTGGCGGCGTCATAGCTCGCCTGAGCGGCATTCACATCCTTATCGGCCGCATCCTTTGCCTGCTGAGCTGCCGAAAGCTTGCCTTGCGCGTCCTGCTGTTTGGCCGCGGCGGCATCAACGCCAGCCTGGGCATTCGAAAGCCTGACCTGCGCGTCGGCGGCCTGCTGCTTTGCCTGCTCCAGCTCGCTCGCGGCCTGCTCGGCAGCGGCCTGAGCCGCGGCAACAGCCTCGGGCGTGGCATCGGCAGCAGCGGCCTGCGCGGACTTGAGCGCAGCCTGGGCATCGTCGGCGGTCTTCTGGGCAGCGGTCAGGGCTTCACCCTTGTCCGTCAGATCCCTCTTTGCGGCATCGAGTGCAGCTTGAGCGTCCTCGAGCGCCTTCACGTCCGCATCGGCCTTGTCCTGCGCGGCACCCATCTGCTGCTCCAGCTCGGCCGAAGCTGCAGAAGCGGCAGCGTCGCTTGTGCCACGGGCCGCATCGTAGGCGCTCTGAGCCTGCTGCTGGTTGGCAGCGGCGGCGTCGTAAGGAGCGGCGGCCGCATCCAAATCGGCCTTGGCAGCAGCGGCCTTAGCGCGAGCCGCATCGACCGCAGCCTGCAGGTTGGCGACCTTCTGCACCGCTGACACCGTGCCCGCGCCAGCGCTAGCAGCAGCCGCGCTCGTCAACGGAGACAGCAGCGCAGCCGGCTTCGCAGTAGCGTCGGCACCGTTCGCACCCTGCGCCACCGCAGTCAGCGGAGACAGCAGCGACCCGCCCGTCATGGCGATCGTTGCCGCAGCAACTGTCCCATACGCCCGGCGGCCTTCGCCTTACCCGCAGCGCCGCCATTGATGTTCTTGTTCACGTTCTTGCTCATTGCCGATTCCTTCCCACGATGAGCTGATGTTTGACACATAATCGATCCAATATGCCCCGCTAAAAAGAGGTGATAACGGGGTAATTAAATCGGAGGAGTTGGAGACAAGCCCACATCCATCAGCGGATGCCGAGCTCATACTCCCGCTCGCGCTCAATATCATTCAGGTACTCATAATCTTCGGAGCTAAGCTCTAGATCATCTTGAGGGAACATGTAGTTCTCGGCCTTAGAACCAATACTGCAACCGTAGATGGTATTGAGATCGATATGGTCGGTATTGTCGTTGTAAAGGGGGAAAATTCTGCTGGTCATGCTCAAGTACCTCTCAACATAAACTGAAAACTCGTTTGCTTGGTCTCTTTTTGAGACCCCATCTGATGTGCTATGGCTGCAGTATATGTTCTCCCCTTTTACAATGCAAGCGTAATTTCAAAAAGTTCTAGGAGCGATAATTGCGCAACACCATCACTTGTCGCCACCGCCATCCTCTACCGCGCCCTCACGCGCAGCGCACTCGTTGAGATACTTGACCGGAATCGGCCACACGGACGGAGCCTTATAGCGCGAAAGGCCTATGTTGGCCAGCTGAACCAACAACTCAGACAAATCATCGCCGTCGAGTACCTCAATCGAACGCACGTGAATCGCAGTCGCCATATCCTCCTGGGTGCCGTTGTTGACGCCCACAAAATAGCAAGTCTTGCCCGCACGCTCGAACGTTCCAATGCCGTAATAAGGCGAGTTGTAGCTCTCGAAAATCTCTTTCTTACGCCCTGCTTTGCCTGTGAGCTGATGCTCACCCACCAGGGCCATAAAGTTATTGGAAAACGTCGTCAGTCCCGTATCCCGCACGCGCGCAAGCATAGACTGCCCGTCCGCATGCACGTCAAAGACATAGGCGCCCTTATCGAGTTTGCCGTCCGCGGTCAGCAGATCGAGCTCCATCTCGTACTCGGGACCATCCTCTGCCGAATGTGAGGCATAGCGCATGCCCCCATCCGCGCCAATCGCCAACGTAGCGATACGCGAATCCAGCTCAATCTTGTCCTTTGTTTTATGCGGCACATCGACCAAGCCACACACCGTCACCGACTCAATATCCAAAGCATCAAGATCAAACGCCGTCACCCGCTCGTCGACAACATCCTGCTTTACCAGCAGTTCTTTGAGCATGGCGCCCAGGATCGCCTCTTGCGCATTGCGATCCTTTTGCTTTGGCGCCACCTTAAACAGTGGCTCGCACACATCCGGTGTCACGTGCTGTTCCACCACGCCAGCATGTAAGGCATAGCCGTCGTCCTCAGCAACCTCATTGGGCACAACGACAAGGTTCAGCGCCCGCGAATCCACGGCCCTTCCGCCATACGTTGCGCGAACGCCCCACGAGGAATCGTTAAGTCGATCGGCCAGCTGGCGCGCCACTTCGGCAAGCCCATTGCGCGCAAACGACACCACGATTCGCTGCCCCGCCATGCGCTCCGCAACCACGCGCGCGTACTCATCACCCTTGAGCACCTCGTAGAAACTCTTACGCGGGTATTCCATGAGCGTCACCCGGGCGAAGTCGCTGTAACGGCGTTCGAGAATCTGCAGCTCTCGATACAAAATGCCCTTCTTGGTATAGGCGACCTTGTCCGCCTGGGCCGAGAACGTCAGATCACGGCGCTTGGACGGCTTGTCGCCCTTGGCTCGGCGCAGGATGTACTCGTCTTTTTGTTCGTGGGCAAGCACCATCGTCGCCACGGGCGATAGCCTGTAGCCCACTTGGCTCTTAATCTTTTCGAGCTCTTTCTCGTCACCTTGCGCCCTGCCAATAAGCACACGGCGCTTGGTAAACGTCCGAATCTTAAGATCAAAGGTGCAATCCTCATCGATAACGATTTCAACCGTTTCGATCTTGGCAGGTCCCCTTCCGTCGCTTTCGACAGCATCGCGGCGGGCACCCTTGGCGCTAATGACATACAGGTGCCCGGTGTCATTGGGAACTTCGTCCTCAATCCCCTCAAACTGAGAGCAGGAGTTGAACAGCAAGCGGAGCGCAACGTAATCGTCCAACTCGTTCCAATTAGTTTTAATCGGAACTATCTGCTCCTGATAAAGCGAGGCATTAAGGTCGCCCGTCTGCACGCCCGCTTTGACCATCAGAAAGACGCGGTTGTCTGCAAGCTGCGTGAGCGCGACGACCTTGCCCGTCTGGCACACATCGGCCATAAAGTTCGCCACGGCATGCTTGCCCGCATCGCCGACGTTGCACCAAAAGACCGAGTAGCGCTCCTCGGCAGCAGCGGCATCGAGCTGCAACACGAGCTCTGATACGGCGATGTCTCCCAAACCGCACGGCTGGTTATGCTTCGATTGCACGGCCGATCGCCTCCATCATCTCCAAATTGATTGCACCGTCGGCGGCCATATAAGGAACGGAGAACACAGTCCCCTCAGCATCGAGTGCCTTGGGCACGCACTCAAGCGCTGCCTCATCAGCCAAAACGTTGACGATTAGCAGGCGTTTCGCCCCAACCTTTTGAGCCTTCGCCCTAAAGCGCTCGGCATCCGACGCCTCGCGACCGTCGCGAACATAAGCGATATAGGCACCGATGCGATAGTGCTTAAAATCGATCCATACCCCGGTCGTGTTGCCAGCAGCATCGAGCACCTCAAAGTCGCCACCTGTCTCGGCGTGTGCCGCATCGCCACGCGTAAGCGAATAGCGGCCGTCGTAATATGCCTCAAAGATTGCCCTTCCGGCAGATTCTCCCAGCTCACCCAGGTAGACCGCCTGGAACATATAGGGCGTCATGTGCGCCGTCGCCGCCGGCTGCAGCGTTGTGGGCACCCCGTCGCTCGACCAACGCTCACGCACTTCGCGAATTGACAGCAGCTCGGGTACGCGCGCCGCCGCCTGGCTCACCTGGCGAACCGTCGCGCCCTTTAAGCCCTCCTTGCAGTGGCAACGATCCTCCAGACGAGCAGCAATCTGCTCGACGGGCTCACCATCGTAGCTAGGGAATTCAAAGTGCGGCACCTTGCATGCCCCGCCTTCTGCATAGGCATAGCCATTTGCAGCATGCGACATGCGCAGCGCGGTACTCCGGCGCTCTGGGTATTGCGCGAGATCTTCCCACGGCAGGCAAAAATGATGCAGGTAAAAGTCGCGCTCGCCATCAAAAGCAGTGAGATCTTCGTCCCCGGCGTTTAGCGAGGTAACTTTCCACGCCAGCTTTTCGTGCTTTTGCTTGGCAAGGTTGTTCCTAAAGGCGGCAAGGTTCTGCTGCTTAACGGCAGCGTGTTCCTTGTTGTCCGTTATATGGTTGTTGGCAGCGGCGCAGGCACCAACCACCTGCTCAAGCTCGTAGCCCATCGGCAAATCATGCAAGAACGAAAAGTTGCAATCGTTCGCAATCTCGCGGTCGAGCAGCACCTGCACGCAAGGCATCTTTACACTCGTGCGCATCAGGCGACCCACAGCCTGTGCCACAATGCGAGCGCCTTCGACCTGATAAGAGAGGGTGTCGCGCACCGGCAGGCTCTTATTAACGCCAGATAGAAGCATCCGTACGTTCCGGCGCTTTTGAGTAAACGGAACCTCGCCGCGCGCTACCAGTTCCTCCTGCTCCACCACGCCAAGTAGCGCCTGCTGGACAAACTTATTTGAGTTGATCTCCACTCCCCAGGTCAAACGACTTGTGGGCGACTCGATATATAAGAAATCAAGATCCATCTTGGGGCGACGGTCGGCATTTTCAAAGCCGCAATCGACCTGATGAACCATGTCGCACAGATTCTCCGGCACCTTGTATTTGAGATTCTTGGAAAAGCCACCGGCCGAAAGATTGATAAACATCAGGGTCGGCTGGCCCAGCTCGAGACGTTTTTGAGCGCCACGCCAACCTGCATCCCATTCCGCAGCGTTAAAGCACGGCACCATGTCCTTGGCGGCCTCAAGCGATTTCTCGTACGACATCTCGGGGCACTTGATGTTTCTAATCACCAGCTCCGCGACAATCTCGCGCGCAAGATCCAGCGCCAGACTATTGAATTCGCCATGGTTTCCCATGTGGCGCGTGGTAAAAACGGCTCCCGCCCGTTGCTCGTTACGCGCCACACCACGGGCCCAAGTACTCACGGCAACAAGCGTCTTGCTCAGGCGCTTCAGCTCAAACTCGATGCTCTTGGCGTCGCTCACGCCCACCCTGTCAGCAATCTTTAAGCGCAAGCGCACCGCAAGTCCCTCACTCACGCCAATCCCGTCAAAGAACCGCATCGCGCGCTCGTACACCTCGTCGGGCGACACAATGATGCCGCCAAAGGCGCCGCCTGCCAGCGCGACCATGCCGGCAATTTCCTTGGACTCATCCACCCAGGCAATATCGACGTCGTACTCCTTCGCAGCCTGTTTGTTAAACAGCTTAGTCTGTCGCACGATTTCCTGGTTGAGCTCGCCAATCCAAGCGTCCTTGCGAACCACGCCATGAACCTCGTCAAGGTAATCGAGGTTGAAGTTTTTGACGGTCGGCGCACTCCATGTTGCGCTCATGCACACGCAAGGCGCTTTGGCGGCAATGGAGGCAAGGTAGGCCTCGGGCATGCGCTCAATGCCGTGGCTGGTTAGGTACGTGGTAAACATGTGCTCGATGGTGGTTTCCATCACTAGATAATCGACACCACGCGCATACATCGAGTCGTCGGCGGCATCGATCTCGTCATTCTTACGATCTTTAAAGAACAGCGCCAGCATCAACGAATCCCAAAAATACTTCTCGCTGGTCTGGTTGTTCCTAATGCCCAGGGCATCGATGATGTTCTTGCGCGAAAGGTCGTCCTTGTACGAAATGCTGCCGTAGTACAGCTTGTCCATAAGCGTGGCGCAACGGGCGAGATGACCCACCACCATCCTGACCAGACCGCGTGCACGACGCACCGCCTTGCTGACGGTTTGCTGCCCACTCCCTCCGCGAGTGATAATCATATTGCGAGTACCGCCCTCATTGAGTTTGAAGCGCAACGGATTCGCCGAGTTGTCGCCCACCGAAATATCGTCGCTGCCAAACAGATGTCGACCGGAGAGCTGCTCTTCTTTCGCCTCGTCAGACAGCGCAAAAGGCGGACGCAGTTTCATGTCCTTAATACAAGAGGCGAGTGCCTTTTGAATTTTCTTGGCATCCTTGGCGATTTCTTCGGCATCTTCCTCTACGCTCGCCCGCGAAACCCTGTTCCTCTCGGCGTTTGACCCTTTGTGATCGCCCGACGTGGAAGCGTGCGTATAGACCGCCATCCATTGATCTCGATTCCCCAGTAGCAAGGGGTCCACCACACCGCCGTTAAAATGACGATCGAGGATACGCAATACTTCGTCCGGTTGAAACGTCACGGGATCGTCTGTCAGCGTCGACAGTATGTCGGCCTTCATGTGGTCGATTTCATCAAAGATAAACAGGCCCTTCTCGGCAGCCATTGCGTTAAAGAGCACAACGCCTGCACCGGTCACTGTATCGATCCTATTGATGAGCTTTTGCGGCGTCAGGGCAATCACATGCGGTATGCTCTCGTCATTGAGCAGGGCAGACGGCCAAATCTGGGGGATCACCTCCATGCCGCGCGTGATGTTTTTGAGCTCGTGGCTCACAGCCCAACGCAAGCTCGCATCCGCCGACGATAGCTTGTCGCGAAGGGCGGGGGTCAAACGGTCTGCAACACCTCCCAGACGATTTCGAGTGTCAAGGATGCCCAAAAGGTCATCGGCGATCTCCATCGCGTTGCCCCACGCTCGCTTAATGATGCGATGAGAGCTCTCGTCGTCCGCCTCGATGGGACACGGAATGTCGCGCACGCCCACGGCGCCCTTACCGCGCGTAGTCTCAATCCAATGCAGGATGTTATCGCCCGCACGCGGAAGATCGAACACCATGCGCTGCGCGGCATCGCCATCCATGCCCTGTTCAACCAGCAATTTGCGCACGCTCGCAACGTAGTTGTCGCGGTTGTCCTTACCCGGCACCACAAACACCAGGTAACGACGGCCCGGGCACTTGTTAAAACAGCCCGAATCGTCCCAGCCACCGGCGATGAGGTCGGCTGTGACCTGCTCGGCCGTATAGTTTTTACCCGAGCCCGTCGTGGCGCCCAAAAAGTACAGGCCATTGTTGCCCTGATCCTTGGGGGCAAACAGCGCACGCTCAAAAAACTCGCGCATCGCCTTTTGACGTGCAAGATAGGGAGCGAGCTCCTTGTCGTCCGCAGACGACGGATTCGATTGGCAGTTGAGATCCCACATAGCCATGGTCAAACCTCCGATTTAGTTGTTACACGTGTTTGATACCATCCCGTGCGGACAAAACTCGCGCTGGGCGGTCAAGGCGGCGGCGTCCATGCCGCTTGAGAGAAGAAAGAAAGGAAAGAGGAGCAGTCAGCGACTACTCGCACGAAGCGAGCAGTTTCTTAAGATCGCACTCCAACGCCTCGCGCTCTTTGGCATCGATCACTGCAAGGGCGACACGCATCAGGGATGCATCGGCGGCAGACTCCTGAACCTGGTCGGGGCGCTTGCTAAAGCTTTTCCCGGCAGCCTTCCGATCGGTCGCGCCGTTCAGTGCGGTGGCTAAAGATTGTCATCGGACTTTGCGCTGGCTTTGGCCGCCTCTTCGCCCGCGATCAGGTCCTTAACCGTTATATACGCACTGTACGTAGCATCCTCGATCTTTTCCAAAACATCATCAGGGTCGCAAGTGCCCCAAGTTTCTTCGAGGACTCGAGCCAATCCCCAAGCAGCGCTGAGCAGGACGTCAACGTCCTTTAGATCTAAATGATCGACCGTAAAGGGATAGTCCGCGCACTCCAGTAGATACGTGTCAACTGCGCCAATTGCCTCAGCCACGTATGGCTCAAGATCGCAATGGGGTTGGAGGGCGCACAGCGCCTTGTGCGGATCGGTCGGCTCGATCCAATACAGCGTTGTCGCATCCTCGCATTTCTCGAGCGGATAACGCTCAACCGCCTTCTCCCAACTTTCATACCAAGGATCGGCATCGCCGTCCGTCATCGACCTGCAAAGATCAATCGCCGCAGAAACAGTCGCACACGAGCATCTATAACTGGCGCCTTTCCTAAAATCATCATTGAGCTCGTCGTCGCCAGACAGCCTCGCCTCCATGATCAGAAACGGGCCGTCATCATCTGTAATGCTCATGGGATAGTTGTCACATTCGTAGTACGGATACATTTTGTCTCCAATCAACCGTTCGGTCACATTAACAAGCAATATCAAAACCGCGCTCACGCGGAGGGTTGTCGTCCTCGATCCATTCGAGCCCGTCGTTCTCATCGATTCCGGCATCGGGGACTGACGACCATCTGAACTCGAAACCAAGCTGGTCAAGCTCATCGACTCGCTCACTGATTACTCCGTACGCATCCAACGCATTCTCGAAATCCTCCGAAGACACATAGCCGCGCTCGCACTGCTTGCGCATCTGGTGCAAACGACCCATGGCGGCAGCGATGATCTCGCGAAGAACGATAACCTCGCGCTCGCATACATCGACGTTTCCTTTGTTGAGCTTGATGCAATCGGACATAACGGCCTCCCTGGTTTTAAGCCTTTTCGCTTGATTCCATTGAACAGCCGCAAACAGCCGCGTAATATGACTTTTATCGGGTTTTAAATTTTGGCTGTTTGGAGCATTAATGCTTGATTCCGAACAAGAGCCGTTTAGCTGGGGTTTCGAGGCTGGCTTTCTTCGCTCTCCCGTCAATCCCCGCATGCTTCTTCTTAACAGAACGCCAGAGATTGATTGCGCCGATGACGGAAACGCAACCGGCAATGCAAGCGCATGGAATCTCGTCTCCGTAGCCAACGACCTATTACGCGTCGACTTAAGCTCGCTTTTCAACGAGATTGGGGGCCACTTTCGTGAGCGAGCAAAATTGCGCTTTTACATCGATTTGCAGAACGCCATTCGTCAGCCCCCTGCTCCCCACGATGCGCAACACGCTTCGATGGACTACGCAGCCGAACCAGACCATGACGACTGGCTCGATCCAGACGATTCCGACCAAGAGTCCGCGCAAGCAGAATTGAACGAAGCCGAAATCGAAGTCAACCTTCAAAAACAAAAGGAACGCGACCTCGATTTCTTTGCTCCGATATTCGATAAAGCCATTACGCGCCATGCACACGGAGAGATATCTGGCATGGCCAGGTATCTCCTTGAAAATGTCTGCAGGCAGTGTGTCATGAACATCACAGCGATTCCCGACTATCGCTATTACAGCTGCTGGATGAACAACAACGCTATTGAGTGCAAAGAAATCAACCGCCTGTACCGCGCGGTGATCACGACATCGGCCCAACTCAATAAGCAAGAAATGGCGTCCCTCTTCAGCTCCTATCTCAAGCTCGTGTCGAACGACATGGACATTACAACTACCAACGGCAAGACCGGGCTAACAGAACCGGTGCCGTATAAACGCGACAATCCAAGAGACAACTATCCAAAGGTCAACTCGCAGATAGAAACAGCTTGCGTTTGCACCAATACCGATCTCTTTCGAGCGCTTCTCATTGTTTTTTATCAGGAATGTCTGGAGCTTGCCCCGCTGCTTAAAAACACCGAGGCACCTAGCCTGCTCGCGCAAAACGAAGAGTTTTTCCCAGCCGCCATCAAAACAAGCGACCCGCGACAATTTCGATTATTCGATAATCAGCTGCCGGCAATCATCCGCTTTGGCGACGCTTTTGCATACGCAGCCAAAAAGCACTTGCCCGGAAACGAAACGGCTCAAAAGCTCGAAGAACATTTGAGCGATATAAAACGCATGAATAGCGCCCCCTTTATGCAGGCGTTTCGCAAGAACTATCTCGAGGCTATGCGCGAGAACCAAATCTACGCAAATGGAGACTTCCATACGTATGCAGAGCTTAACGACCAGGAAAACCTCAATAGGCTCGTAAGGCTTCAAGCTGTTATTGCAAAGGCAGGAGAGCTTTACTTCACCGAAGAGGAATGTTCCTTTGCAAGCCTTTATGCCCGCATCCTCCACGAGCTGCTGCTGTGCGGCATTATGCCGATAACATGCCAAACCTGTGGTTCGCTCTTTTTTCCGACCGGCCCTAACAGCAAGTACTGCGATCGATATAACGCGGCGACCAAGCTCTATTGCAACCCGCGGCACAACGCCAAAAAACATCTTGGTCGCAAATCACCCCGCGACGTCGCACTCAATATACGGAGAAAAGCCGACACGGCATACGAAAAGGGTTTAACGGATTGTGCCCACTATTTTGACAGCCTTGGCAATTTTGTTCTCGATGGTCTTGGCCCAACATACCAAGCGAGCGACCTAATTTCCGACGAGCTCTATGCGGCATGGCTGTCTATCGTCAACCAGCCCAATTGCAGGACAAAAATCAGGCGACCAGATAGGAACGGTTTTCCATACCCCGTACTGTGGTACGGATTCATCCTCAATGGCATACAGTATGTACAAGTCGAGTTTCCCGAAGCCGAGTACCCGGCGCTTTTTGAACGCTTGAGCCAGCTCGCCGAAAGCCCGCAATCAAAGTGCACGCTGAAGCACAAGGGACCCGGCGAGCACCCATACAGCTCATGGCTTATCAAGTTATACGAGTTGTTGGAGATCATTGCGCAAATTAATAGCGCCGACCAGGTGGCAAAGCCCATTCCATTGCTTGGAATAGATAGGGACGATTGTGTCTCGACCGACCCGACCGCCCAAGGCACACGGAGCGCGCCCGACGCATGCGTCTACAGCACCGGCACGATAGATAGCCTTAGCTTTACCGTGTATACGAAGGGATATGACCCGGAAAAGCGGGAACGAGCCTGATGTAGCGGCTTCGAGCGAAGCCGCCGGTCACGGGGTGGCACCGGGGCGCGGACGCCGCGGGCCATTGGGAGCAACCCTCCTCCGCTACCTGCGCGACGTGGCAGCGCCGCTGCGTCGTCCCTGTCGCCGAACATCGTCCTGAAGGCGCGGGCGGGTGTCCATGAACAGCCGCGCCCGCACTAGCCTGGGGGACAGCCGCCCCGCCACCAGCAGTGCGCCGGCACGCCTCGGCACCGCCAGGGTCTCCGCCTCCACGGGCAGGGCAACTTTCTCGATGACCTCGGCAGAGCACACGCCCGACAGGTCAACCCCGTTGTAGACGATTGGCCTCATGCGTTGCCCCTCGCGCGCCCGTAGGTGTTACCGCTACTCTGAAAATGACCAGATGATCACCCAACAATCTTTGGCGAGTGGGGGCTGAACGCATCGTTGCCGTTCTGTTCATCCACCGCCCTGCGCCCCAGGCTTAAGGGTTCTGCCGCGTCATCTTCCACCCGCACGGACAGGACATAGTAGAAGTCGGCACCCTGATTCCCACGATCCCGCACGTAGCCAAGGTCGGCCAGGCGGTCGGCCAGCTCGTCCCTCGAAACCAGCTCATTCGAGGTTATGCGACACGCCACAGGCTCGATCTCGTAGGTGTTCGTCTGGCTTATGGCGTTCCGATAGAAGCGGAACCACGACGTGCGGAAGAGATCCTTATGGTGCGAGTAGACATGCCCGTCCTTAATGGCATAGAAGTAGAAGAGAAAGCGCCCGCCCTTGCGGAGCCTGCCGCTGCTTTCGAGAAAGTGATAGTAGTCATCGGGAGAGTCCCCTCGAATGTAGCCAATCACGAACGATTCGCCACCATGCCCGTAGGAGTCGCTATCCGTCTTGCCCGCGCTTGGAGGCTCAGCCACAACCATTTCGGTGAAGTAGCTCAGCCGGTTCAGCCGCGTATTGCTTGCCGTGTTCTCGCCGATGACCTTCTCTATGAAATCGCGCAACGCATTCTCTGCCGTCCTGCTGATGCTCGGCTTCATGGCGAAAGCGCCGACACCCGGCAAAATCTCCTCGAAGAGCCGGAATTGGCCCTTCTCGCCCGTTTCGCCCGACCCCGGATAAAGCACGTAGCTGCCAACCGTGCGCCGTATCGCGTCGTTGTACGTGTGCATCTTCAGCAGGTCACCGCGCTTGTAGGTGTTCGTGGTGGAGGCCGCCTTCTCCTCGTTAAGTTCCTCGCGCTCTGCCTCCTCGGTGCCCACATCCTTGCCGACAAGCCCCGTCAAGTCGGTGATGCGGTACTTGGCGTCGAAGTGGACGAATGCAACAGCTCCATCTTGCACTGCGGCTCGCTCGTTTGTATAAGCATCCGGGAATATCGCGAGCGTGTAGTCGGGTCTGAACGGTCTCGAGTACGAACCCTCGTAACGAGTGGCATGAAAGTCACGGGGCGAGAAGGTGCGGTTGTAGTAGAGGTTTACCTTCGCGCCGCACTGCGCAATCTGGAATGACTGGCAGGAGCGTACGCCCTGCTTGAGGGATATTGACAGCCCACCGTCGGGATTCGTCCCGATAAATGGGTGGTCATCGGTGCTTATCGGCTCGCACCCCTCGATCCCCCTTACGATGTCGTACAGCTCAAAGAAGATCCAGTACTCGTAGAGGAGGGCCACATTCTTCGATTCGCCCTCGTAGATGTCATCCTTGCCCTTCCAGTCGAGCTGCAGCGCCATATCGAGCATGGAATATGCGAAGAAGATCTGCGAGTATCCCTCGCGCTTCTGCAACACCTGGTTGTTCTGAGGCATCATCTGCAGGGTGCCGACATCGTCGAAGAAGGCGTCGCTGAGTATCGTATCCAGCATGGCGTGCAGCGCGGCGGCTTCGCGATAACACTCCGTCTGCCGAGTATCGCCCTTCTCGGCATCCAGGACAGTCATCAGAGAGGTGCAGATCCGGTCAATCTCATGCAGGGCAAATTTCACAAACCGATTGGCGGGCGTGTCGAGCAGGTCGTACTTGCGCGTGACGCTGACCATCTGGGGGAGGTAGACGCCTCCCGCATCGCCGCCGCAGTTCAAGCGCGTCCACATCCGGCTGTTCGAGAAGGGGTTCGTATAAAACCTCCGGGACGGCATGCCAGCCCCAACCGACCGCAGCTCGTCCTCGTGATCCAGCGTCCTATCAGGGTTCCTCTTTATCGCCTCGAAGAGGGCTTGGAGGTTCGGTTCGTAGCAGAACTGCCGCAGGAAGACGAACTGCTCAAGCAGCGTCTCGCGATTCTCGTCGGCTTGCTTGTAAACGTTCGACGTGGAGCCCGAGTAGTCAAGGAGCAGCGCAGCGCACCTTGCGGCAAGCTCCTCGGTGAGCTCGATGTAATCGTCTTCATAGCCAATCTTGAGCGGGACGACTTCGAACTGTAGCATCGGCGCATCAGCTTCCTCGCCGAATCGAATCCTCGAACGCCCGAGATAGTTCACGAACTGGAAGGTGACACTATTGCCGTTTCTGTCGCACCTGATATTCTTGCCTTCGTTTTGGAACGAGGCGCGAGGATGCAGGCCACCATCAGGGGTCCGCTCGTATTCGAGCACATAACATGTGGTTTCGTTGATTCGAAGCGTGGGACTCCCGTCAAGACCGTCCTTGACGGCGAAGGCTGGTGTTGAACCAGCGCCATTCTGGGATGCTTCCGGCTTGAGACCGAAACACGTCAGCCCGGTTAGCCCGGTCTGCTGTTCCTCGTCCCAATCGACTCGGTCATGCGCACCGCTCTGGTAGAGCCTGGCTATTGTTCTTCCATCCGCTGCAAAGCGGATTGCGCCGATGCTGCCGTCCATAGGCTAGATGAAGCTCGCATACTGCACGTTATCGAGTTTCGCTGCCATCTGGCTTATCTTAACGGAGCTCAGCTCGCCATCGCATATGTCTTTCAGGCTTTTAAGCAGATTGCCGATCTCACGTTTGTTACCATGGAGCTTCGGCAGCACCTTCTGGACAATCTGCTCATCGACAGAACGCTCGAGTTCGTAGTTCTCGCCGTCAAGCTCGTGCGCGGCATTAACGTACATTCGCACTTCGCGCACGGTGCGGAAGGCAAACTCATAGCCGCATTTCTCCAGCTCTTCATACAGCTTGCCGAACTTCTCGAAGATGGCGTTAGCATCATCTTCGCTGATGTAATTGGCTCCCTCCCATATGTCCTTGGCGAGACGCAGAAAAGCCTGGGGGACGCCGGAAGCTGCGACGGCAACGTCCGGCGCATCCTCGATGGCTTTGAACCCTGCGAGGACTTCGGCCTTCGACGGCTTGAACTCTATGACGTTTGCCCTGTCGAGCACCTTGGGGCTAAACATGTAAGTGGTCTCATCGATGTTCACGGTGCCGACAACGAACAGGTTCTGCGGATAGGGCAGCCTGTCAGCACCGCCATCGCCGTACCCATCAAGCACGATGAGGTTATCCTCGCCGATGGTCTCCATGTGGCTGAGGAAGTCTGAGAAATACCGCTCGACATGGCTCAGGTTCATCTCGTCGAGGATGAGGAAATACGGAACCTCGGGGTTAGCGTTGGCCCGTTCGATGAGTCTCAGTATGCCGGTCTCTTCGTACGCGCCTTTGCCGCCGTCTGCAATCGGGTTGAAGAAGCCCAGCACCTTGGTGTTGTCGGTCCAGTCGGCACCGACCGGGACGAGCAACCAGTTTGGCTCCCCGTCTTCATCCAAGACCTCAAGGTACTTTGCAAAACGCTTGGAAATCCGCGTCTTGCCTGTTCCGCTGTTGCCAGCAAGGATGACAAAGGGCTTTGCCAGTAGTGACGTGATGTAGCGCCTGGAGAAGTCGGTTTTAAATTCAGCTGGAAGGTTGTTTAGCTGAAAAGTCCTCTTCTCTCTGCTTGATGCTTTCGATGAATTCTTTGCAGCAAGGTCGATTAGTTGATGCATTGCGGGCAGCACGTCATCGCCTTGTTCGTAGTCGATGCCCTCTTCGGCAATCAATTGGCTCGCTATGAGGTTTCGCATGAACTCAGCCACGCTGTAATCAAACTCAAGTTTCCCTGCGTAAACGTCAGCGAAATACTTGAATGCCGTGGTCAGGCTACCAGCCCTCATCTTGCATCCGCGATTGCAAAGGGCAATAAGATCGTCAATTCTCGACTTGTAGTCGTAATCTATCGCACCCGAAAACTGCCCGTCTTTGTATCTGCTTCCAGTGGCGAAGAAGAGTTTCGTTAGCTCCAAGATATATGCATCTTCGGAGACGCCCACAGGCTTTACTTCGGCTGCATCCATCCAGAATGTCCTTTCCGCAAAACCGTCCTCTTGCAACGGCGATGAATCGTTTACTTTGCCCGTCACTGGCAACAACAGCAGTGCGGCAAACAAGTTGCCGACATTTGGACGCTTTGCCCCGTCTCCTTGTATTTGCACACGTACTTTTCCGCCTTTTTTTGCAACGGGATAACGCGTGCCAAGGGAGACAACTTGCCCAGTAGAGGGTACGACTACTTCCAAGATGATTGCGTGTCCGATAATGTCAACTGCAGTCAGCGTATCCCCGTTTGCAAGAGAGCCTGAACCTTTGAGTTCGTACTGTCCAGCACCACCTTGTCCAACTGTTCTCCCGCGAACGGATAGCGTATTCTCGCTATATATAGAATTCGGAATGGGATAGCTCAAATTCCATTCATCGACAAAGGACATGGCAACCACCACAATTAATCTGCTGCATAGTCAGCTATGCATCTAGCAACGTACTCAGCAAGCTTAACTGGCACGGCATTGCCAATCGCCTGCTCAATGTCTGTCTTGGACCCGACAAACTCAAACTCTTCGGGGAAGGTTTGCAGATAGCTGCGCTCCTTGTATGTTAAGGCTCTCACACCTTCAGAAATATCAGCCTTGTCGGCATGATGCCTCTTATATGCTGGCGGTATCGGACGGTTGGTGCCTCGTACCGTTACCGCTGGCTCGTCAATCGTGAAGACGCCCCTACGCTGGAAGTTGCGTGGATGCATGTAGAAGTATTGCGTGCCGAGCGAATCGCCAAGGTAATCCCTGACGGTCATCTGCTTGTCGCTCAGCCTTGAATCCAAGAGTTCGCCGAGAAAGTCATCTTTATCACCAAGATGACCGACAAGGATAAAGCGCCTGCGAATCTGAGGCACACCACATAGACTGGCGTTGAGGACGCGCCTCGTGAGACCGTATCCAGCATTGCGGAATATTTCCAGCGCCTCGGGCAGGACGTCCATCCGCTCGATATTGTAAACATTCTCCATGACGAACCACTCGGGTCTGACGTCCCGAACTATCTCAGCATATCGGATGGTGAGATTGGCCCTTTTGCCGCGCTGTCTGGCGCCCGCAATGGAGAAGTCCTGGCAAGGGGGGCCACCGATTATCATCGACGGCGAATACTCTTCAATTTTCGGGACCGCTTCCGCATCGTAAAGATCGTATTTGAATGCCGGGTGGTCGAAGTTTGCCGAATAGATGTCGACAGCCGCCTGCCAGTTATCAAACGCCGCCTTTATGTTGAAGCCCGCATTCTGGAATCCGAGCGACATACCGCCGCATCCCGAGAAAAGATCAACGCAGTCCATCGCTCACATCCCTCCTGTACTCTAGTAGCGCTCGTGCAACGTAGGTGGCAAGGTTTACCGGTACGGCGTTGCCCACCATCTGGTTGATATCCGTCTTACTCCCAAAGAACTTGAAAGACTCCGGGAAAGTCTGGATCCTACTGCGTTCCTTTGGAGTCAAGCACCGGGCTTGACTGAGGTCCGCCGCGTCGTTGGGGTGAAGCTTGTAGTTCGGCGGTATCGGCCTGTCCACACCACGAATAGTGACCGAGGGCTCGTCGATGCTGAAGATGGCCCGCCTCGTGTAGCTTCGCGGAATTCTGAAGTAGTAATCAATTCCAAGCTCGTTACCGAGATACTCACGAATTGTCATCTGATGGTCAGAAAGGCCCTTCTCAAGATATGGGTCGAGGAACCCGTCGGGCGCCCCAAGGCATCCGATCAAGAAGTATCTCTTGCGAGCTTGGGGGACCCCGCACAGGCTTGCATCCATCACTCGCCCACTCAAGCCATAACCCTGCGCTTTGAGGGTGGCCCGAATCGCTTCCATGGATTTGCTCGTTCGAACGCGTGGGACGTTCTCCATAACGATGAAGCGAGGCTTGCACCTCGCGATGATCTCGGCATATCTAACAGAGAGGATTGCGCGCCCACCATCCTCGGATCTCTTGCCGGCCTGCGAGAAATCCTGACAAGGAGGCCCGCCGATGATGATATCCGGAGCGAAGCCGGCAACTTCCTCGGATACGGAAACGTCGGAGAGATCCCTTTTGAAAACAGGATGCTGGAAGTTAGCGCGATAGACATCAATGGCAGCGTCCCAATTGTCGTAGGCAGCCACAACATTGACGCCAGCCTTTTCGAAGCCGAGGGACATTCCGCCGCAGCCGGCGAAAAGGTCAACTGCCGTTATGTTCCTCTCGTTTTCCACGCGCTCGGTCTCCATTTCGATAGATACAGACAAATAAATAATTATAATTTCGTTTCTTCCAACATGCTTCAAGATCAGTCGGCAACAGAACAAATCCAGTTGTAACGCTTCGCCCGGACAAGAATCGCTCGTGCTCGATTCGAGCTTATTGCCGCCCAGCAGGGCAACCACTGTCGCATGCTCGCCCGTCAGAGGCCGTCCGCGCCGCATCCGCGTCCGCTCCGGATGCCGCGCCGGGTCGGTCGTGCCGCGGACCGTCCCTCGCGGCACGCACCCTCCGCTCCCGCGAAAACCCGTTCAACACAAAGGCTTTTAGGTATAGCCTTATTGCTGTACGCCACGAAGTTCCCGCCCACTCACGCCCTCGCTGCCAAACGAATACGCATCCCTCTCTCTTCTATGGATGCAACGCTGCCGAAATATAAATCGACTCATGCGATCGCTCTCCGACCTCAGCTGAAACGTTTCAGAGCGCAACAATCTTGAACCTCGATCCACCCTCCAGACAAACCTCCTCAGTTCATCCATTACTATCGAAAAGATCTTCCATGAATTTTGACGGCCTGTTTCAGCTGTAATGGAAATAAAAACCAGCTTTTCGAAGTCGGCGCCACAACCAGGCAAGCATTTCCGAAATCGCAGCATCACATCGCTCGATATAAGTAATTTGCTACTGGTGCAACGGCCCCGAGCACCGTTCCCGCGCGACTCTATCGCAAATACGTTGCTTAGAACAGGGCACTGCCACATTTCAGCAAGCCAATCCGAATCCTCGTTTGGTCGGGAGATAGTCCAATTACCCTTTAAATATCATATCGTTGTGGTATTCAATAAACTCAGCTCGTGGGGCAAATCGCTTCGGAAGCGTAATCGGCTCTCCGTTGTAGCGCCACAAATTTACCGCTTCCTTGAAAGTAGCGGCAGGCTAAACGAGGGCGGTGAGTTCCTTTTCTACTTCTACGCCATTAAGGACGGGCACGTGTACTCCCATCATAAAGATCTCTTTCGTACGACCCATTTCCGCTTCTACAGGAACGCAATCAGCGAGACAAACACTTACGAACTTGAACCCATGCTTTGCAAGGTGAAGGCTAACGAGCTGGTTTCGAGAGACGAACTAGCCGACCGGCTGGCCGCCATTGGTTACGAGCGGAATCGTGGGAGCCAGGGGGCGGACTTCCACTACGTGCTTAGCGTGGAGGTCGAGAACGCTGCAGTTGTGCCGCTGAGTCTCGCGTGCGGATTGGTCGACGGGCAGAACGGCAACGATGCTTTCAGCCCGCACTCGCCGAAGTTGGTGGGATAACATTTCACGAGCATGTCGATTGGTACAGGAGGAAAGATTATGGACGAGAGAATCAAATCGATAATCCACAAAGCTGTTGATGATGCCGGGCGTTATCCGTTTCTCTTCATCGGCTCTGGCCTCTCCCGTCGTTACTGCGGCACGCCGGGATGGGAGGGGCTGCTTTCGGATATCTGCGCCGAGGTGCTTGACGACCCATATGCCTTCGCGCGCTTCAAGAGCCAGGCGAAGATTGCTGTCCAGAACGGCGAGGTCGAGTCCGAACTGCCGTACGTTGCCACGCTCATGGAAAGCGAAGTAAACCACGAGCTCTTTGCATCGGATGAATTCGCTGCCTTCCGCGAAGATCACAGTGACGAGCTTACCGGGGACGCTTCGCCCATGAAGATCTACGTCGCAGATAAGATCGCGAGAGCTCGTCTCGTCGAGAGCGCCGAAACTGAGAAGCTGGCGAAGGCGGGCAGGGAAAAAGTTGCCGGCATCATCACCACGAATTATGACTGTATGTGTGAGACCCTATTCCCTGGTTTCACGACCTACGTCGGAGAAAGCGACCTCCTGTTCTCTGACCAGGCTTTCTCTCAGGAGATATACAAGATCCATGGCTCAGTCTCGAGGGCGGGAAGCATCGTCCTGACCAGCGCTGACTATGCGGAGTTCGCGCAGAAGAGGAAGTATCTCTCGGCGAAGCTGCTCACCCTCTTCGTCGAGTATCCCGTCATCTTCCTCGGTTATTCGATTCAAGACGAGAACATCAGGTCGATACTGGGTGACATCTGCGAATGCCTACCAGATGACAAGCTCAAACGGCTGGGCAAGCGGCTCATCTTCGTTCAGCACGCAACCGACACCTCTGTTGGCGAGATTGCTATGAGTTTCGGTGGCCGTACGCTTTCGATGACGAAGATCACCACGGATGACTTCGAGTCGATCTACGATGCGATGCGCAGCTTCCGGAAAATGTATAGCACGCGATTTATCCGCGAGTTGAGGGGCAGCGTGTTCAGGCTTGCGGAGCATATCGACCCGAGTTCCGACATCATCGTCTCAGGGATAGACAATGTCCTCAACGACCTTGACCCGGACCAGAAGATCGTCATCGGCCTGTCGGTGTCACCAAGTAGCATCGGAAAGCCGATTTCACCTGAAGATATCTTCGAGGACATCGTGCTCGATAACCTTCGCTATGACCCAAAGTTCATCGTCGAGAACTACCTCAACATGTACGTGCGCCAACGGCCCAACAACATGCCTGTCTTCAAGTACACGCGCGGACTCGGTGGAGAGGTCGGTAAGGACATAGCGACTTATCTCCCAACGCTCACCTCGATTGATAGCTATCGAAGCGAAACGTTCCGCAAATCGATGCCTGCGACTCGTCGCAGATTCGAAGGGTCGCTGAGCATAAAGGGCCTTGCGAATGCATGCGCGCCAAAGAGCCCGTTCGCGTTCATCCCGTGCCTTTCAGAGGAAGAGATGGACGTCGACGACTTGGAAGCGTTGCTGAAGCGGGCACTGGCTGACGTGGGAAACGACCCTGCCAAGAAGAGGGCTCTGTTGAAAGATTCGCATTATCGGAAGTGCGTCCGCATCTACGACTTCTTGCGCTATGGAAAGTAGGAAGTCCCCCAACCTTCACCAATAGTCCGGGCAACGGCATCCGAACCTAGATCCAGTTGGGGGACATGCTCCCGAACTATGCACGGTTTCCCGCGCAAAGCTAGTTTAGCAAAGAAATGTGGAGATTGGCGGTTGGGCGCTTGAGATTCCTGCCAACTGCCGCACCCCTTGAATATCAACTTCATCCGAACACCTCCCAAATTCATCCGTACATGTACGGATGAATTTGGGAATCCGATACCCTGAGGGCCGGGTCGGCCGGCCCCGGGAGATCGGAGGACGCCATGTCCGGAAAGAGCGGGAAGGGCGCCGCGAGGGCGGTCCCGAGGGCCCACGGCAGGCGATCGGCGATTTCATGCAACTACGGCTGAAGTGTCTTTATGTGGTTCAGCGCACCCAACAGTACCGTTTGATTTCGCTCAAAGCATAAACGAAACCATGCATATATTCCCAAGGCAATCAGGCATGGCGTCACGAAAACCCCGGCAGCGATTGAATTGTTGCCCGCCCATGCAGACAGACACCCTCCGACCGTAAGTGAGATGATCATGCTGATCACGCTGGGGGCCCAACTCGTATAATGCACCCCACTCACCGCCTGTTCGACTATTTCGCATTTCTTTTTCAGGCTAATGTCCTCATCCACTTCACCAAGAGAAAAGTCCACTCCCGAAATTAAATCGAGCAATTCAGCCTCACTGTAGCCGCCTTCCTTGAATCTTTTAATGAAGAAACCTCCTGGTCCAGGCCCACAGATAGGACGGTTTACACGAAACAGTTCCTTATAGGCGATTCCCATTGTTAACTCCTTAAAGTGCAGATGCTATTTACGCTATCGTTCTATCATTTCGTCCGGACAGATTTTTATCGGACCGTCGGCAACCGTTCACAAGGACATCCCGTTCAGTAACTCCCCGCGCTCCTCATACCCGCGCTCGAGCTTCTTCCCAAGCTCCGCAGCGCAGCGCTTCGTTTCCTCGGCAAACAGGTCATCGATAGCCCTGTCAATCCGCGTGCAAGTCTGCCGATGCTCGTCCTTCCAGGGCAGGTTGAGTCCCAAACTCGCGTCCCAATAGCCGCCGAGTTTGGCGTTAATTACTTCCTCGGGATACAGCACGTCGCGGCGAATGTCCTCAACTACATCGTCCTCGTCCATATCGCAGGCCGCATCGCCCTGCTCGAGGAACTTGCGCAGCTCCTTTTGCGCCCGGATGTTGTTCAGCATGCGAACACACCCCACGGCCAAAAAGCGATAACGTTCGCATAGATCCCACTCGCCTTCGAGCCATACGCGAAAGCCCAGCATTTCGCTCGCGGACTCATCATCCATCAGGATCAATTCCCACGGAAGCACATTGGCGAGTGCGTCCTCCCCCAGCCTTTGCACGCCGTCGCGCATAAAGATGCACGGCTCCACGTCGTAATAGCCAAAACCGTGGCCCGCATCGCGACGATTGATGACATGCTTGGGCAACAGGATGATCTTGTCGCTGGGCTCGGGATCTATCTTCCGCAGCTTTTTGACCTTGCGGCGGGCGCGCTTTAGGCTGCGTTCGCTATCGCCACGGCCGCGGCCGTCCGGCTTGCCGCCGTATCGAAGGGCAACCTCACGCGCCAGGATCTTTGTGTCCGCAGCGCACAGCAGGTCGCTCACGGTGGGCAGGTCTTCCCACTCAATGCCATCGACGTCCCAAATCCTGTTCATGTTCAACCTCTTTCTGGCTGTGAATTTACGCACTTGTTCGCCCTGCACAACGTACTTGTAAGGCATGCGCCCCGCTAGAGCGCCTTCTTGCTGGGCGCAATCACCTCGTCCACCAGGCCCAGCTCCAGAGCGCGCCTGGCGTTGCACCAGCAGTCGCGCTCGGTGAGCTCGTGGAACTCCTGGGCGCTCAGGTTGCCATGCTCGGCCAGCAGCTCGTCCAGCTCGGCGCGCATGGCCGCTGTATGCTGGGCCACGATCTCGATATCGGTCTGCTGCGCCATGCCCATGCCGCCCATCAGTTGGTGGATGAGCACCTGCGTGTGGCGGTACACCTGACGGTGGTCGCCGCAGGCCAAGATCACCGCGGCCATCGAGGCCACGACGCCCTCGCCCACCGTGATCACGGGGCAATCGAGCGACTGCATGGTGTCGATGAGCGCCAGCCCCGCCGTGACGCTGCCGCCCGGGCTGTTGATGATGAGGGTGATGGGCTCGGTCGCACTTTGATGCTCCAGCACCAGCATGGACTTAATAAGGCCGTTGCAGGTCGCATCGTTGACCTCGCCCTCCAGCAGCAGCACACGGCTGTTGAGCAGTTCGCTTGCCATATCGACAGCGGCAACACGGCCGTCCTTGGACTTCTTTATGATGCTGGGCTCACGATACATAACGGGCATGGCAATTCCCTTCTAAACGGAATCGGTAAGGAGGCAAAAACTGGACCGCACGGCTTACGACTAACGGAAGCCGTGCGACAAAACATGCAAGATGGGGTACACAAAGCTGCAAGGGCTAATCCCTCAGCCACTTGGCAGCATTGGGATGATCGGCGCAAAAGTACTTCTTGGCGCGGAAGGGACGCATGCCGGTCACCTTGACCAGGCAATCGGTGCGGGGCATAAGCCCAACCTCGCCTGGGGTCATCACGCAACCGCGCACATCTACGGCAGTGCGCTCGGCGCCCACGTACTTGGTGCCCAAAACCGACTCGCCACACAGTTCGCTTATGTAGTTCTGCGTCGCGATGTTGCTGCCGCCGCCCATATAGACCAAACTATCGCAGTTATCGAGGATGGTAAGCGCCGTGGATTTGCCGTACACGACATCGAGCTGGCTCAGCGATTGCGCACACATCAAAAAGCTAATGCCGCGACTGCGCACAGTCGCAATGCTGCGCTCAAAATCGGGGATGCGGCCCACATTGGGAAACTCATCGAGCACAAACTGCACGCGACGCTGCAAATGGCCGCTGGGGCTGGCATCGGCACGGCGCTGGGCAAGGTTAAACAGCTGCTTAAGGGCAACGTTCGCAAGCCATGCATTAGCCGAATCGTTGTCGCTCACCTTAAGATCGATCATGCGCTTGCCCTCGTCAATACGATCAAGACGCATCTCGTCATTCTCAAAAACGCGCATGAGCTGAGGCGTCTTAAGCCGCGAGATAGTTGCATTGAGCGTGATCAGAATACTCTTAAGCGTCCTATCTGCCGCACCTCGAAAATCGCGATACTGCTCAACGCCATACAGATCAGCGTTCTCCGCACCAAACTTATCGAGAAACTCCCTGGACTCCACCTCTTCTACAAGGTAGTCCAACGGGAATCGCCCCTCACCATCTCCCGTAACCTTGATGAGCGCAGCCAGTTTAAAGACGTTGTTCATCTTAAGGTAGCGGCGCGGGGCATTGGGGTCCTCACCCGGCGTAAGGGTGCCGGCAAGGGTCTCCAGGAGGAACAGGATTCCAACAATCGCTCGAAGCAGCAGGTCGCTCGCGTTATTCCAGAACGGATCATACCTAAGGCTACGGCCGTCAGGATCGACCCCCTCCATGATTGCCGCCACTGTGGTGGGGATATCCTCGACATCCATCACGTAACGCAGAGGGTCGTATCCGGCCGACTGCTCGGGATTAACAGTATCGAGAACCGTTACCTCGTAGCCGTCCTCTTCAAAGCCTTTCCCCGTACGGCGCAGCAGCTCACCCTTGGTGTCTGTGACCACATAACAGCATTCGTGGTGATTGAGCAGGTTGGGCAAAATGAAACTCGCCGTTTTGCCGCTGCCGGTACCTCCAAAGGCAAAAACATTGTTGGACACACTCGTCTCCCAATGCTTGTCGTCCTCGTAGAACGCCACCGTGGCACCCTGCGCCAGGATCACGTCGCGCTGCTCATCGCCGGACGACAGCGCCCGCATCTCCTCCTTAGTCGCCCACTTCTTGGTCTGATACTCCGTTTGCTGCGCGGCCTCGTAGCCGTACATCTTGATGACTGGCATGGCGTGACCCCTTTCTTGTCCGTGGCGTTAGTGGTTGTTAAGCAATGCGATCGTCGCCGTCGTCCTCATTGAGCTGTGCCGAGTGCGGCGACTTGGTCGCGTGACCGATCAGGCGCTCGGCCTGCGCCAGATAACTCTCGCGAGCAGCAGTTGAGACCGTTGTGTCGCCCAGGTACGCAAGCAGTGCATGGATCATCAGCTTGTCAAGCAGGTCGTAATCTTTATGATGCTTGATATTGAGGAGATAGCGATTTTCGAGTCCGTGTACTTTGTTGGTCAAATCGATTTCCATCTTTTCCTCCATGTAATAAAAAGTGTGTCGTTCGTCCAAAAGTGCCTCAAACGGGCGTTTGACGCATAACTCAAAGTTGAAACGCGGACTCGTATCGAACACGCGTCGCTGCACCTTGAGGTAGCGCTTATAAAACATGACGGCATCATCTTCATCCGCCGTAAAGCCACGCGATCCATCGCGGTGCAGCCGGTCGCATGGCTTTCTGCCATCGGTATGGCGCACGAAGGAGGACGGGATATAGGCACCCTGCTTGGTGCTGTACTTCATCCCTGTCGCAACTTCCTCGAACAAGAGAACACCAGCCGATTTAAAGCCCGCAGTACGCCCGTGCCTAAACATACTCACCACAGTCGCTACACTGCCTATGCGGCTATCGCGCGGGGGAAAATACAGTGGCAGCAAAGCGAGTGTCGCGGCAGTCAAAAGTTCGCGGGCCTCGTGTACATCGGCTCGATACTGCTCGGGCACCAGCCCGGGAATATCGGGCGAGCGCTCTTCCAGCACGCCAACGAGCGATTTGGCCAGGCGCTCGACGTTCTTCTCGCCGCAGTACGGACACGGAAGAGACCGTTCTACCTTTCCGTTCATTTCGCACATGTCGCGGAGATCCTCGTCGATCGCACTGAGGAATGCCTCGTAGATGTTGTCCCGTTTCTTCATGAATGTTTCTTTCTATCCGGTTTCGGGTGTTTGGTGTAAGTCTGTTCTAAGTTTTAGAATGCTCTGAGGTATGGATGATGACAATCGACCTAACCTGCAGCTTCGTTAGTGAAATCACCCTGCTTGATAGCGCGGTTTGCCTAAAGGCTGTGTAGCGATTGCATCAAGCAGTTGGTATTGAGTTGGTTTTGGATTGCTTCGAGGATAGCACAGTAGGCTGTTCTCGTCATTAGAAATTTTTAAATTTTTCTGCTATTATATAGCCCACCAAGAAGAAAGGGCTCTATACATGCGTGAAACAACATCATTGCCACGTCTCACCGCCGCCGCCCTCTCGCGCGCGCTTAACCTAGAACAAGGCAGCCGCCTACTCACCGTTCGCCTACCTGGCGCCATCGGCTGCGAGGCGCTTCGTGAATGCTTCAGGCTGAACGGCAACGGCGTACCTAATATTTGCGAACTTGAGCCCGGCAAGCAGAACACGGGCAATGACAACGCGGCGCCGGTGTTTATCGATGCCACAGCTTGCGTTCGCAAACGTTTTCGCGAAATCAACAGCGCATGTGAGGCGCTCATTAATGATCTGGAGCCTGGCTACCTGGGCTTCTGCGATTGGGAGGCCTATCTCTGGTGCCTGTATGCACTAGCCCTCTCCGGTCGTACTCGAGCCGCCGTACTGCTGCCGTTCGAGTCTTTGGACAACGCCGAGCAGGCACGCGCGATTCTGTTGCGCGAGGGGCTCGTCGAAAGCGTCCTATATCACCCGCTCGCCGAATCTCCGATGCACGGCATGTACGCACTTATTGTATTGTCGACGGGAAATCGCAGCGTTTCATTCCGCAATGCCGCCACGCCCATGCCACGCCTTCGGTTTGCCGACGGGGCTCGCTACCCCAATCTTCCCTTGGCTTTCTCCCCTGACTGGAGCGGCATCGAGTGCGACTCACGCAAAACGGTTTCCATTGAAACCGTCGAGCTCGAAACGCGCAAGCTACTCCAACACCACGCCGCGCTCTCCAAAGGCAGGGTTGGCCTGATCTCCGTAGCTCAAAACTACAGCGCAACGCTCGGCGACAGCTTTATGCGCGTGGTGCCGTTTATGCCCCGAGACAGCACCACCTCGGATGACATCGACGCTGTCGAGGTGCGCCGCATTTCATCTCAGGATTTCCGCAACGGCTATTTGCTGCCCAAGGATGTTGCGGAAGGCGCGTCGGAGCTGGATTCCGAACCTGTAAAGGTAAGTCCAGACGTGTTGGCTCGTTACGAGCTTCGTTGCGGCGATATCGTCATGCCGCGCATACTCGGTCGTTACGGCGCGTCGAACCTACTTGTGGTCGGCATCGATGATGCAAAGCAGCATCTAGTTGCCTCGCACAACACCACCGCCATTCGCCCGGCGATTCCAACGATGACCGACGAGGAGCGCATGGTGTATGCAGAGATGGTCGCGGCGTACCTCACCGACGGCCATGGGTCCATAGTTTTGCAGGTATTGTCCGACAATCAGTACAGCCACGCCATCCGCCCTACCGATCTGTTCGAGATCGAAGTCCCACCAGCACTCGACCCGCGTACGCGCGAGTATAGCGAATCCATCAATCGCTTTGCCGAGGTCGTAAGGGCCAAGAAACAAGCCGAGGCCGCTGTCGCCCAAGCCCAGCGCAACCTCGAAGCCGCAAAGAAGGCCGTTACTCAGGTGGTCGACCAGGCCTGTGAGTAGCGCATACATAGGCAGTAGAAACGTCTTAAGCCGGCGGCAGGAACTAATCCTGCCGCCGGCTTAACTATCTAGCCTATTCCCATCCCGTGGTCTGAGGATTCCATTTGCGCACATTCGCCGAATGATTAAAGCACGGTGTATACAACCGATTGACGACCCCTTCTGCCCCAGCAATGTTCCCCGCGAGATCAAGTACCCCCGCCTGCCTCGCCATCTTTATGTACTGCGCAGAACCATTTTGTTTCCACCAGAGAGGCGCCACGAACTCTTCCGGCATTGCCACCTTGCGGGCAGATGCTTCTTTCTCGACCCTCTCGACAAGCGTAGTCCCATCGACGAAGCAAGTTTTCGCGTACACCAAGATGTCGACTATATCCTTGATTCGCGAAGAGGCACGGCCCTCATGCATCTCTACCATTGCGAGCAATTTATCTGCAAGGGCACTCTCCACTCGGCATACTCGATAGTCGCAGACTGGGAGCCCCTCAATATTCAAACGATCGATCGGCGCAAGAACCTCAGGCTCAAGTCCCCGCACTTCATCAATTACCAAGTCAATTGAAATTGGCTGCAGCTTCTTGGTTCCCATAAAGGGGGTGAACCACACCTTCGCACCACACCGATACTCATCTTCTTTTTTGATCTGCTCTGCACGATCAAAGACAAACGAAACGAAATCCTCCAGATCAATCGAAGCCGCCCGCGCCAGATCGGCAACAGCCTCTTCGAGGCTCTCCTCTTGAGCAACCAAGTCAATATCTCTTGTGACACGCGCATCGAGTGTTCGCGCCAGGACGCTTTGGCCACCCTTGAGTACAAAGCGGCCGTCATCTTCTGAAAAAACGCGACATAGGAAGCGATGAAAGTAGAAACCGACGATCGCCCGATTAGTATCCATCGGCGATTCTCTTGCGGCATCCCTAACAGCCATCTCCAGTGCGGCAGGTGTTTTGTACTTCACCATGTCCTCCGTTTTTCATTACTCGTTCAGCGCCGTCAACAAGGGCATCATCAACTCGCGTCGTTTGGCGGTTTTAGAGTTCTCCTCTACAAGATCTTTCAGCCGCTGTATCTCGAGCCCTCGCCCAAGCGCGTCGTTATAGGCATCGATAATTAATGAGGGGTCCTCGCAATCGAGGCAAAGATCAACAAGCGTGCGCTCGGGTTTAGTTACCGGCAGGCCGTCGAGCCAGACGATGTCCTGCTCAGCGATCTCGCGCTTTGCAAAAGAAAGGGATTCGTTTCTCGTATTGATGCGCATGGGCGCGGTCATCCTGTAGGGGGACAGATAGAAATCGCCCATTTGCTGTAGGTTCGCCGCTGTCGTACCGCTCACGGCGATGCCATCCCACTGGCGTTTTCTCTCCCACGCGCAAAGGGAGGGATTGGTGAGTTTCCAAAAAGCGTTGAGCTCGTCAGTGTCTCGGCGCTGCGTGCCCGACATCCGGTAGGCGCCGTGGCATATCCGTTCAAGACGCCCCACGCGGCATGAGTGTGCCAGCGCATCTCGAGAGATGTCCATACGAGCCGCCTGGGCTGTGGTGAACACGCCCTCACTCTCGGAAAGCTCGCTTATCGCCGTTATGTTGCTAAAGTACTTCATGTTGCAATTGTAGGATATTCTCATGCTTTTGCAACGTGATTTTGATTCCCTATGACCGGCGTGCTTTGCGTACCCCTTTTCTGCCACCACTTTGTCATCGGCCCACCATCCCCTGCTATCGAGGTCTAATACTTTTCCGCGAAGTGAACGTCTGTTTTTGGACCCCTGGAGCATCCGCATTTTTCAACGGCATAAACGCAGGATTCTGGCATCAAAGCCGCAGGAAACGGCACCCGAAAAGTGTCGATGCTTCGGGGGTCCGTTTTCACTCATTCACTTCTCGGAAAAGTATTAGACCTCGCTGTCAGCCGTCCCAAAGATCAGACTGCACCTCCTTCACGCCACGCAAAACCTGCCTTTTCTGCCCCCGCCCGCCTCCGCGCCACCCAAAAACTCATCCACTATTAATCTTGGCTCAAGAATCGCTTAATCTATAACCTGCACTATAGAGTTCGACCAAGGGCGGGGCGGCACCGCGCAACGCAGGCCGCCGAACGCAACGCTCGCGCCCGGGCAGATAGCCCGGCGTCGCGCCCATCGAACGAAAGGACAGGTCATGGACGACCTCGAAAAAGTTGAAACCATCCGCACCAAGTGCAACGTGAGCTATACCGATGCCAAGGCCGCGCTCGACGCCGCCGACGGCAACGTTCTGGACGCCATCATTTGGCTCGAGTCGCAGGGCAAGACCCAGACCACGTCGGCGCACGCCGCCACCGAGTCCGCGCCGGCCGATGAGCCCTCGGCCGAGATGGTCGCCGCACAGGCCGCCTACGAAAAGTCGAGCGAAAAGACCGACTTCTCCAAGAAGATGGACAGCGTGTGGGAGTACCTCAAAAAGCTCTTCCGCCTGAGCCTGGACACCAAGTTTATCGCCACGCGCCGCGATGCGATCATCCTCAACATCCCCATCCTGATTCCCATCGTCGCCCTGTTTGCCTGGGGCGCCACGATATGGCTGATGCTGATTGGTCTGTTCTTTGGCATGCGCTACCGTATCGACAGCGACGGCGACGTGCCCGGCAGCATCAACAACCTGATGGATCACGCCGCCGATGCCGCGGACGGCATCAAGCAAAATCTGAACGACGACAAGTAATCGCAGACGGGGGCACGCATGGCACGGATCCTTATCGTAGAGGACGAGGAGAAAATCGCCCGCTTTGTGACGCTCGAACTGGAGCACGAGGGCTACCAGGTGGAGCACGCCGCCGATGGCCGCACCGCCGTTGACCTGGCGCTGGAGCGCGACTACGATCTGATTCTGCTCGATGTGCTGTTGCCGCAGCTCAACGGCATGGAGGTCCTGCGGCGTGTCCGCAAGCACAAGGACGTGCCGGTGATCATGGTCACCGCGCGCGATGCTGTGATGGACAAGGTGGCCGGGCTCGATGCCGGCGCTGACGATTACCTGACCAAGCCGTTTGCGATTGAGGAGTTGTTCGCACGGATCCGTGTGGCGCTGAAGCGCTCGGAGGCCGTGCGGACGGCTTCGGGCGTTGGCGGCGCCGGCGTCAGGGCGGGTATGGCGGGCGGCGCGGGCGAGAGCGCCGTTGCGATTCCCCCGGCCAGCAACTCGACCCAGGCCTCCGCTTCACCCTCCCCTGCCACGCTCACCGTGGGCTCGGTTGCGCTCGACCCCGACCGCCGCGAAGTCACGGTCGGCGGCTCGCCCATCGCGCTCACGGCCCGCGAGTTCGACGTCCTCGCCCTGCTTATGGCACATGCCGGCACCGTGCTCACGCGCGAGCGCATCGCGCACGAGGCACTGGGCTACGAATACGTAGGAGACACCAACAACGTCGACGTACACATCGCGCACCTGCGCGCCAAGATCGAAGACGCCGGCGGTGCCCGCATCATCCAAACTGTGCGCGGGGTGGGCTATGTCTGTCGCGCGTAACGCCGAGACCAAGCGCGTCACCTCCATCGCCCGCGCCATCAACTGGAGCTACATGTGGCGCCGCTTGGTGAGCTACGTCTGGCTCGATCTGTTGCTGGTGGTGATTGCGGCGGCGATCCTCGTCTATGGATACAACCAGACGCTGCCCGACAGCGCGTTTACCGCAGGCTGGATTCCCGGCGCCACCGTTCACGGCATGTCGCTGACGCCCGCGCGCGGCTGGGACCTGACAACGCTCACCTACACCGTCGAGCTTGCGCGCACCAGCAAGACCTTCCCCCTCGCGCAGGACCTCGTCACGCTATGGCCTCTCTACCTTGTCGTTGTGGGTTGGCAGGTCATCAGCGTGCTCAACATGCTCGGCGGCGCGAGGCGCGTGCGCCGCACCATGGCGCCGCTCAACGACCTGGCTTTGCGCGTGGACGAGCTCGGCCGCATGCAGCTCTCCGGCGGCAAGATGGAAACGCTGGAGCAGGCCATCGAGCGAGCAAGCGTCGATTCGCCGAGCGTCACCACTGGCGACGCCGACCTGGCGAGCATCGAGGTCGCGCTCAACCGCCTGCTGCGCCAGATGCAAGAGGCCAAGCTGCAGCAGATGCGCTTTGTCAACGATGCGAGTCACGAGCTGCGCACGCCCATCGCGGTAATTCAGGGCTACGTAAACATGCTCGACCGCTGGGGCAAAGACGACCCGGCCGTGCTGGCAGAGTCCATCGCCTCGCTCAAGGCCGAAAGCGAGCACATGCAGGAGCTCGTGGAACAACTGCTGTTTTTGGCACGCGGAGATGCCGGCCGCACCGTGCTGCGGCGCGTGAATACCAACCTGGCTGCACTGGTCGGCGAGGTGTGCGAGGAATCGCAGATGATTGATGCCGGGCACACATATCGGCTGGCTTTTGACGCTGCGTTTGCCAGCGACCCGCGCTGCGACGCGTCCGTCGATGTCGCGCTCGTGAAGCAGGCTCTGCGCGTGATCGTGCAAAACGCCGCTAAGTATTCGGACGCGGGAACGACCGTCACATTTGGCATAACACCCGAAGCGGGCACGGGCGCGGTCGACATAGCCGTTGAAGACGAGGGCATCGGCATGAACCAGGAATCCGCAGCTCACGCGTTCGAGCGGTTCTACCGCGCCGACAACGCGCGCGATGCCGGCGCACAGGGTTCGGGCCTGGGGCTCGCTATCGCCAAGTGGATCGTCGACAGCCACGGCGGCGTCATCGGTGTGACCTCGGTCGAAGGGGCCGGCAGCCGCTTTACGATTCGCCTGCCGCAGTAGGAAGCCCCCTCGTGAATCGAGGTCTAATACTTTTCCGCGAAGTGAACGTCTGTTTTTGGACCCCTGAAGCATCCACATTTTTCGTCGGCAAAATCGCAGGATTCTAGTATCGAAACCGCAGGAAACGACGCCCTTAAAGTGTCAATGCTTCGGGGATCCGATTTGTCTCGTTCACTTCTCGGAAAAGTATTAGACTTCGGTTTTTTGACCGTTGCAAAAGTCAACCCCTCGGCATAAATAAAGGGATAAGGCCATGCGGCCCTATCCCTTTTTGCTAGCTATAGCAGCTTGTACGCTACTCGCGGCACAGGTGCACGGCAAAGCCGGCGAACTCGCGCTTAAAGTACACGAGCTTGGTGCTACCGTCGGGCAGCAGCGCGCGCGACTCCTCGTTGACCTCGAGCCCGCGCTCGGCAAACCACTTCTCGGCCGTATCAATGTCGTTGACGGCAAAGCCGATGTGGCCCTTGGTGCCACGACCATTCTGCTTCATGACCTCGACCAGCGAATCGTTAAAGTACGAAACCGGGGTCTCGATAACGGGCAGACCCATCGTCGTCGAGAACAGCTCCGCGATCTCCAGGGCATCGACCGGGTCGGTGGCGTTGATGCCCACGTGAGCGACGCGCATGCCAAAGAGCTCGACCGGGTTGGCGTTCTGCTCACTCATACAGTCAGCGCCTACTGAGCCATAACGTCGAGGACGGCCTTCTCGGCAGCGACGCGGTTCATGCCGGTCATGAAGGGCACGCCGCTCACGTACGGGCAGGTGAGGCCCTCGGGGGCAACGGTGGTGGCGATCAGCAGGTCGGCGCCCTCGTCGCAAACGTCCTTGGCCTCGGAGATGGCGCACTGCACGATCTCGTACTTGTCGGCGTAACCGTTGGCGTCGAGCATGGTGGCGACCTTCTGGGCAACGAGCGTGGAAGTAGCAGCGCCAGCACCGCAAGCCAAAACAATCTTCTTCATAGGTAATGTCTCCCTTCATGGTTTACTT
This sequence comes from Collinsella sp. CLA-ER-H9, assembly GCF_040092295.1. Classification (NCBI taxonomy): domain Bacteria; kingdom Bacillati; phylum Actinomycetota; class Coriobacteriia; order Coriobacteriales; family Coriobacteriaceae; genus Collinsella; species Collinsella sp. CLA-ER-H9. The sequence continues at coordinate 4,810 of NZ_JBBNLV010000007.1, read as the reverse complement.
TAGGTAAGTGTACCGCAGCGAGCGATGGCACTCGGCCTCGATGAGCTTTTATGCCAGTTTGCTTGCGCGCTGCGTATAATACATCTAGTACGTGTTGTCATACCGCTCGCTTTATGAGCGACTAAGGACCCCAATATGCCCGATTCCCGCACCCTCTGGACCGCCGTCGTCATTATTTGCATCGCCGTGTCGGTATTCTTTAGCGTCAAAAAACGCACCACGTTTAAGCGCCTGCAGCAGCTTATGGCTACGAAGCAGTGGGACGAGTTCGATCGTTTGCTCGATGGCAAACTCACCAGCATGCTGTACCCGCGCTATAACCGCGACTACCTGCGCCTGAACTCCTATCTGCTGCGCGAGGACCACAAGCGTGCCGACGAGATGTTCGATTTGCTGCTGGGGCTCAACCTGCCCAAAATGCAGCGCGTCGACCTGGTGATTAAGGCCTTTAACTACTACGTTGGCCAGGAGGACCGCAAAAAGTCCAAGGAGCTGCTGCACGAGATCAAAGGCTTTGAGGGCGGCCAGGCCGAGGCAGTCGCACACGAATGCCAACTGATGTACGACACGATGATCCTCAAGCGCCACAACGACATTCCCGAGCTGGAGCGCATGCTCAAGGAGGCCGGTGACGACAAGGTCAAGAGCTGCCGCCTGGAATACCTGCTGGCCCTGCAGTACAAGAACAAGGGCGACGAAGCCAAGTTTGCCGAGTACTTGGAAAAGTCAGGCCGGCACTCAATGGCCGTCAACGCGTAACGGACGGCTTGTGCTAGACTTCTAGTCTCACGGGGGCGTGGCGGAATTGGCATACGCAGGAGACTTAAAATCTCTCGCCGCAAGGATTGTGGGTTCGAGTCCCACCGCCCCTACCATGTGATTGCTTACGAGCCCGTGTCCCGTTGGGATGCGGGCTCGTTTCTTTTGGACGCCGGCGGGACTCGAACCCGCGAGGGGGCGAGCACCAGGCGGACGCGCAGCGTCCGCAGCGAGCCGACGAGGGTGCCGGCAGGCGGCCGAAGCCGGTGCGGATTTGCGCAGCAAATACGCGGACGTCCCACCGCCCCTACCATATGGAGCTTTCGAGCCCGTGTCCCCAAGGGATGCGGGCTTGTTTCTTTTAGATGCCGGTGGGACTCTAAGCTGCGGTGGAATAGATCCTGTTTATACCGTTTATCAGCTTATTTAGGAACTATTTCACCGCAACTCAGAGGAAGACGGTTAAAGAGCGCTCAGGCTGGGGACCCAGGCGATGGTGGGGGTCGCGCCGTCGAGAACCTCGTTGATGGTGGCGGCCATGCCGGCAAGCAGGCTGTTCTCGCTTACGGTGAGCGTGTCGTAGCCGCCGGCTCGCATGAGCTCGCGGATTACCACGGCGCCAGCCAAGATCACGCCCGCGCGTTTGGGCTGCACACCCGGTAGCGCGGCGATGCTGTCCGCGTCCAGCGTGGACATGCGCTCGATAGCGGCCGAGACCTGCTCCAGCGAAAGCTCGCGCAGGTGCACGAAGCTCGAATCATACGGCTCCAGCTCGTGGACCAGAGCCACCAGCGTAGTCACCGTGCCGCCCACTGCGACCAAGCGTTCGGCGCGCTCAAAGTCGACAGGCAGACTCTCAAAGTAGCCCGCAAACTGCTCGTTTGCCCATGCGGCAGCGGCAGCAAGCTCGCCGTCCGCAGGCGGCAGCGCCGAGAAAAACCGCTCCGTCACACGGCGGCAGCCAATGTCCAGCGAGCGCGTCCCTTCTAGCGCAAAGACGCCACGCTCCGGCGCATAGACGCCCGTCGCGAGCTCCGTGGATCCGCCACCCGAATCGGCAACAATAATGCGCTCGCCGGCAAAGTCGTGCGCCACGCCAAAAAACGTCAGGCGTGCCTCGACCTCGCCCGGAATCACCTGCGGTTCGAGCCCCAGCTCGCGCAGGCCGTCCAGCAGCAGGGCGGCATTGGACGCATCGCGCGCGGCACTCGTGCACGTGGTGCAGATGCACACGGCCCCAAAGGCATGCGCCTCGTCCACAAACATGCGACACGCGGCGAGCACACGCTCGACGGCCGCCTCGCAAAAGCGGCCCGTCGCGTCCACGCCCTCGCCCAAGTCGGTGATCTCGGTATGCTTGGACGATTCCACGATCGCCCCGGCCTCGACCTGCGCTAACACCAGTCGCGACGACACTGTTCCCAGGTCGATCGCGGCTACCTTATAGCGTTTGCAATCTGCCATTGCAGGCTCCCCTCCGGGCGCTATTTGCCGTTGGACACGACCGTCTGGCCCTCGACACCGTTAAACCCAAACAGCATGTCGAGCGCCTGGATGTACCACGGCGCGTCCTTACCGACGTCTTCGATTTCCTTGGCAACTTCGCTGGCCTTCTTGGCGTTCGACGACTTCTTGCTCGAAGACGAATCCGAATCGTCGTCCAGGCCCTGCACTTCAATTCTCTTCTCGCCGGGCATCACCAGGCCCAAGTCCTCGGATGCCGCGTCCTTGATACCCTCCTCCGAGAGCAGCTTGTCGACGCTTTTCTGCAGCTCGTCGTTGTACTGCTGGCGAATCTCGACCTGCTTGGCCAAGATATCGTTCGAGCGTTTGGCAACGTAGAGGTCGCGCACGGGAAAGTACAGGCTCACGAGCACCAGGACGACGACAATGCCAATAAACAGCCCTCGCTGAGGACCGTGGGTAAAGTCGTAGATCGCCTTGACCACCGCATTGTCGTTGGCGTAGTGCATGAAGTCCGAGCCGGAAAGACGGCTTGAGGGACGGCGCGGCTTGTCGGACGCCTGGGTCGAAGGGCGCGACGCATGCTTGGAACGCGATGGGCGCACCGGACTATCCGAGGAACTATTTGGCTGAGCATTGGGATGCGAAGTCGCCGGCGAGCTATACCTGGAGCGATCAGCACCAGCATAACCAGACCCGCCAAGCTGTGCGGTACGCGCACGACGAGGCGACGGCTCGCGCGAACCGGCGGAATAATACCTGTTGTCGTAAATCTGATCCATGTGCGCCTTGTGCGGTTGAGGTTTGTTTGCGCTAAGTCCTTTAGTTATAGCACGAGCGCCCGCACCGCCTTCGCCAGCCTTTGCTCGACATAAAAAAGGCGCTGAGCCGTATGGCCCAGCGCCCATAGTTCTTTGCGGCATCCAGCCAAGACGGGGAGGAACCGAGTCAGCCTCCCCCTCGCCAAATTCGCCCGTTTAGCGAATGTTGTAGAACGCGGCCTTACCGGCGTAGCGCGCGCTGCCCTCGAGCTCGTCCTCGATGCGGATGAGCTGGTTGTACTTGGCAATACGGTCGCTGCGGCACGGGGCGCCCGACTTGATCTGGCCGGCGTTAACACCCACGACCAGGTCGGCGATCGTGGAGTCCTCGGTCTCGCCGGAACGGTGGCTCACGATGCAAGCGTAGCCGGCCTCCTTGGCGGTCTCGATAGCCTCGAGCGACTCGGTGAGCGTGCCGATCTGGTTGACCTTGACCAGAATCGCGTTGGCGGCGCCCAGCTCGATACCCTTCTTAAGGCGCTCGGTGTTGGTGACGAACAGGTCGTCGCCTACGAGCTGCACCTTGTTGCCAATGCGGCGGGTGAGCTCGACCCAGCCGTCCCAGTCCTCCTCTGCCATACCATCCTCGATGGAGATGATGGGATAGGTGTCGACAAGCTTCTCCCAGTAATCGACCATCTGGGCGCTCGTGTACTCAACGCCCTCGCCCTTGAGCTCGTACATGCCGGTCTCGGCGTTGTAGAACTCGGTCGATGCCGGATCCATGGCGTACATGAAGTCGACGCCGGGCTTAAAGCCAGCCTTCTCCACGGCCTTGGTAATGTACTCGAACGGCTCGGCGTTGGTCTTGAGATTGGGCGCGAAGCCGCCCTCGTCGCCCACGCCGCCGCCCAGGCCGGCCTCGTGCAACACGCCCTTGAGGGTGTGGTAGACCTCGGCGCACCAGCGCAGGCCCTCGGCAAAGCTCGGAGCACCCACGGGCATGATCATGAACTCCTGGAAGTCAACGTTGTTGTCGGCATGCACGCCGCCGTTGAGGATGTTCATCATGGGCGTGGGCAGCAGGTGGGCGTTGACGCCGCCCAGGTACTGGTACAGCGACAGGCCCGCCGACTCGGCAGCGGCGCGGGCAACGGCCAGCGACACGCCCAGGATGGCGTTGGCGCCGAGCTTGGTTTTGTTGGGCGTACCGTCGGCGGCAATCAGTGCGGCATCGACGGCGCGCTGGTCGAAGGCATCGAGGCCCACGACGGCATCGGCGCACTCGTTGTTGACGTGCTCGACGGCCTGCGAGACGCCCTTGCCCAGGTAGCGACCCTTGTCGCCGTCGCGCAACTCGCATGCCTCAAAGGCGCCGGTCGAAGCGCCCGAAGGCACCATCGCGCGACCGAAGCTGCCGTCCTCGAGCACGACCTCGACCTCTACGGTGGGGTTGCCGCGGCTGTCGAGCACCTCGCGACCGTAGACATCCAAAATGTCACTCATGTTGTCTCCCTCTCACTTGGAAACGGTTGATGCAAGCGACTGGCCGACTGTGCACCATTGGTGCGCCTCCGTAAGTTAGCCATGTCGCACTTTTTGCATTATGCCCTAAGTTAGCCGAGGGATACATATGAATTGGAGAAATCATTCTTTGGGGCGCTTGTTTTTGCACCGAGCATTCATCTCTAGAGGTCGCCCCATTACAGTCTGAAGTGGGCCACCGATAAATTTCGATGGCGAGCATTCGGCGCATTGCCTACGATACGGGCAAGCCCCGAGGGGCCGCCGATCGGGCGCCTCCGGATGGCCGTCTGCCCCTGCCC